>NZ_JAYJLK010000006.1:0-87873 GCF_051948795.1 Acinetobacter sp. Lyrl_1 | reverse complement strand
CAATAGTCTCGCTATTCCCTGCGTTTCATGCCTGATCTGCTCAGTTTTAGCCTACAGCGCAAACCATTTATGAAATATCAACAGCCCCTCAAGAACGCTATTTTTTTGCAGCGTTGCAGATTTTCAACACTCCGTTGCAGGAGGATACTTTTTTCGCTACATGCTGTTGTTTAGCATGCAAGCACACTATTCGCCTGAAACACAACATGAACAGTTCTCATTCATATTACACCCGTACCGCACAAGTTTTACATTGGCTCATGGCGATTATTTTTATTGCCGCATGGGCAATCGGTTTTTTCAGTGGCAACTTTTTGAGCTATGAAGCCGATGGCAGCTTCAAAGGTGATGTAATTACCCTGCATAAAAATGTCGCCACACCGATTATATTTTTATTGGTGATTCGCTTATTTTGGCGTTACACCCACCCTGCGCCACAACTGCCTGACAGCATGTCACCGTTGATGAAAACACTAGCGCATTTAGGACATCTAGGTCTGTATTTTATGCTGATTGCGATTCCAATCACGGGCTGTTTGTTTAGCTGGAGCGTGGGTAAACCTGTGCCTGTGTTGTATTTATTTGAAATTCCAGCCTTGGTGGATAAGAACCCCGAACTATTAGCAATTGTTAAACCTGTGCATACTTATTTGTCATGGTTTGCAGGGGCAATGGTGGTTGGGCATATGCTTGCAGCACTTAAACATCACTTTATAGATAAAGACGATGTATTGCGTAGTATGACGCAACAAGGTAAATAATTTTTAAAGCTTGAGTTTAAAGCGATTCAAATCGTTCTCCCACAAAAAAGCAGCTTAAATTAAGCTGCTTTTTTGTAGTCTAAGCTAATCTAAATTCAGTTTAACTCATCCCAATGCTTGAATTTGCTCAATCCATTTTTGCTTTTCTTCAGCCGAAATAAATGAAGCTTCAAAAGAATTAACCGCCAATTGTTTTAATTCAGCATTGCTTAAATCTAAAGCTTGGCTAATAGCAACAAAGTTATCATTCATATAACCACCAAAATAAGATGGATCATCTGAATTAACTGTCACTTTAACACCCTGCTGCAATAAACGGCGGATGTTGTGCTGTGCCATATCATCCACTACGCATAGCTTTAAATTACTCAATGGACAGACCGTGAGCGGCATTTTCTCTGCAATTAGACGTTGCATTAATACAGGATCTTCTTCAGAACGCACACCATGATCAATACGGTTTACTTTCAGTAAATCTAATGCTTCCCAAACATATTCGGCTGGCCCTTCTTCGCCTGCATGTGCCACGACTAAAAAGCCTGCTTCACGTGCTTTGGCAAAGACACGTTCAAACTTTGAAGGTGGATGTCCAACTTCGCTTGAGTCCAAACCCACTGCGATAATTTGATCTTTATAAGGCAAAGCCTGTTCAAGTGTGGCAAATGCTGCATCTTCGCTTAAATGACGCAAGAAACACATAATTAAATTTGAACTGATGCCTAATTTTGTTTGCGCATCATCACAAGCACGTTGTAAGCCATTAATCACGGTTGCAAATGCCACACCACGCTCGGTATGGGTTTGCGGGTCAAAAAACATTTCGGTATGTACCACACGGTCTTCAGCACATTTTTCAAAATACGCCCAAGCCAAATCGTAAAAATCTTGCTCATGCACCAACACTTGTGCGCCTGCATAATAAATATCTAAAAAAGACTGCAAGTTATGAAAGTTATAGGCTTGTTTGACTTCTTCTACGGACTGATAAGGGATGTCAATTTGGTTGCGCTGCGCAATAGCAAACATCAATTCTGGTTCAAAAGTACCTTCAATATGCACATGCAGTTCTGCTTTAGGTAATGCTCGGATTAGCTCAAGTTGATTCATGTTCTGTCCTTTTTGCTATTGAATGGGAGAGTTTCAAAAATTGATCAAAATAAAAAAGGGTGCAAACTGAGTTTACACCCCATTACCGTTTAAAATATTAACCGCCAAACATGGCAAATTTTAATGCCCAAAGTGCAGCAATAATCCAAACCATATAAGGTACAGACTTGGCTTTGCCTGTGAGTAGTTTAATCAGCGCATAGCTAATAAAGCCCATGGCGATGCCATCGGCAATGGAATAAGTAAATGGCATGAACACGAGGGTTAAGAAGGCAGGTACTGCTTCGGTGATGTCATCCCAATCAATATGCACAATGCCCTGAATCATCAATACACCCACAAATAACAAGGCAGGTGCTGTTGCAAAACCAGGTACCGATTGCGCGAGCGGCGCTAGAAATAAACAGGCAATAAACAACAAGCCAACAATCACAGCGGTTAAACCAGTACGACCACCCGCTGCAACACCTGCAGATGATTCAATATACGGCGTTGTTGAAGATGTACCCAATGCCGCACCTGCTACAATGGCAGAAGAGTCGGCAAAAAGCGCTTTTTTCAAACGAGGTAATTTGCCATCTTGTAACAAGCCTGCGCGGTGTGAAACACCCACTAAAGTGCCTGTAGAGTCAAATAAATCGACCAAGAAAAATACGAAAATTACACCAATTAAACTTGCTGTAAATAGACCTTCAAAGTCCATCTGCATAAAAGTAGGTGCAATAGATGGAATTTCACCAACCACTCCTTTAAATTCGCTTAGACCTAAAGCTGTTGAAATAGCAGTTAACACCAAAATACTGATGATAATTGCACCACGCACTTTAAAGTGATGCATCACCACCACCATTAAAAACCCCAATAGCGCTAAAAGTACAGTGGGTTGTTTTAAGTCACCTAAGCCCACCAAAGTCGCAGGATTATCGACAATAACACCAGCATTTTTAAGTGCGATTAAAGCAAGGAATAAACCAATACCACCGCCAATGGCTAATTTTAATGACATTGGAATGGCATTGACTATTGCTTCACGGATTTTAAACATGCTAATAGCAATGAAAATAATTCCTGATACAAAAACTGCTGCCAAAGCCGTTTGCCAAGGCACTCCCATGCCTAAACACACCGAGTAAGTGAAATAAGCATTTAGCCCCATGCCCGGTGCCAGTGCGATTGGGTAGTTAGCAACAATCCCCATCACTAGGCAGCCAATTGCTGCGGCTAAGCAGGTGGCGACAAAGACAGCTCCATGATCCATTCCTGTTTCAGATAAAATCATTGGATTGACAATAATGATGTAACACATGGTTAAGAAGGTGGTTACACCCGCCAAAATCTCGGTACGGAATGTGGTCTTGTTTTCGCTTAATTTGAATAAGCGCTCAAGCATTCCCGCTGAGGATGGATTAGGAGTCGTCATGACCTAGCCCCTGTAAATAAACTGAATTTGCAGTATGACTGAATTTTAAGTCAGCACTTAAAAGCCTGTGTTAGTTGCAACAATAGATTTGCCCAATAAGCATGTGAAATTACATGAAAAAGATAAACTTAATTCACAATCAAGCATTTGATTTTATCAAAATCAAAATTTCGGAATGCTAAATAAAAAAGCCGCATAAATTTTATGCAGCTTTGTTCATCTTTTTTTACTTCAACCACTCTCAAAAGTAATGCAATTGAGTTGTGATGAAGCAGTTTCAATTGGCAAATTATACCATAGGGATTTTTTAAAAATTCTAGTTTTTTGAATTAAAGATAAAATTTTACGATAAAGTGAAGCACACAAAAGTGTGATGAATAAAGCAATTACCACACATTATGTTAGAAATTTCTACGCTTATTCTGTGACTTGCAAAATCTGTGGTGTAGCCGCTTCTGTTTTTTCTAGCGATAAATTTGCAGATTCAGTCAAAACTTGGTTCAGTTCTGTCTGCTTTCGCGTTTCCTCTTCCAAGTAAACGAGATAACCTAATAAAACGACCAACACCACCAAAACTGGTACAAGAATGTGTTTCATGTCATTTACTTTTATTGAACAATTTTCATACATATTAGCAAAAATTATGCCTAGTGTAACTTTTAATACACCTTAATCAAAATTTTTGCTTCAACCATCAAACTTAATTCATCACATTAAGCCATTGTATGGATGGTATTTTTAAAGCGTTTCCAAGATACATAGAAAAAAATTGTTGCAATTGCGATTAGCCATAGAAACGAAGGCCAGACCACATCCAATCCTGCATTTCGGTATAAAATTGCTTGAGCCAATGTTACAAAATGCGTTGTCGGTGCAATCAGCATGATATTTTGAATGATTTCTGGCATGCTTTCTCTTGGTGTACTTGCCCCAGACAGCATTTGCAAGGGAATCAAAATAAGCATCATCAGCAAACCAAATTGCGGCATCGATTTAGACACGGTTGCCATGTATATACCCATTGAGGTTGTTGCAAATAAGGTCAGCAAGGCTCCAAAGAAAAATAACAGCAAACTTCCTTCTATGGGTACCTGTAATGCCCCCTGCACCACTACTTTTAAGCCTAAAAAAGCTGCTAAAAGCACCACAAGGCTCATCGATAAAACCTTTGCCAGCATAATTTCAAAAACCGTGACTAGCATAACCGTTAAATGCTTAATGGTGCCATGTTCTCGCTCACGAATCAGTGCACAAATGAAATGTGGAAAGAGGCTTCAAAGCTCTAGTGCAAAATAAAAACCAATTAGTGCAAAATAAGCCGAAAACTTACATGTGTACACCACTGTGTACATATTTTTAAACTATAAGCGAATTTATGTATCTTTAAGAAAAGCAATAAAAAAGCCCTAAATCGTTATAATTCAGAGCTTTATTACTTATATGAAGTTATGTAACAACATATAATTTTAATGTATTGGTAGGCATATCCAGACTCGAACTGGAGACCTCTACGATGTCAACGTAGCGCTCTAACCAACTGAGCTATACGCCTAAAGTGCTTCGCATCATATTCAGTTTTGATTTTTAAGACAAGTCCTTTCTGTGTTTTTTCAACACATCCGAGCAAGTTTTAAGCAAATCAAAAAACACCTGCTCTGAAACACTGTCATGTTCAGGCGCATAAGAATATTGTTGATAGCACACGCCTAAACGCTTAAATGCCTCTTGTTCATTTGCATCTACCTGCGCTGCTAAACGCTGCATCCACACACTCACTGTTTCTGCATCCTGTTTTTGCAACTGAGCGGGCAATCTTTTAGAAAATTTGTCTAAGGCACGATTTATGCGAGAACCTTGCTGACGTTTTTTCCAAAAAATCCAGCCAAAATACCCTGCTAAGATCATGAGAATACTTGAAACCAACACCGCTGCCAAAGCATAGTTTGAGTGCAGCCCTAAGCGTCCAAACCAGTGACGCTGTGACTCGGCATCATAACCCACGACCTTGCTTTGCCATTGATAACTTGCATAATCACTCCACACCCGTAAAGAACGAATAAAATTAGAATGTTGGTATTGCCACATTTGTGTGTCAGCACCCAAAACGGCCCGATCATCTGCCATTAGGTTTTGCATACCATCATCTATACGTTGAGGTGCAATGATGGCTGTCGGGTCTATGCGTACCCATTGTTGATTGAGCAACACTTCTGTCCAAGCATGTGCATCTTGCTGTCGTACTTCCCAGCTTTGTCCATCGGGTGCAAGTTCCCCACCCTGATAGCCCACGACTACACGCGCTGGAATCCCGACATAACGCATCAATAAGGCAAAACTTGAGGCATAATGTTCACAAAAACCTTGCTTACTCTGAAACAAGAATTCATCGACTCGGTTTTGTCCGAGCATTCCAGGTTTTAAGGTATAACTAAAGCCATTATTGCGATACCACTGCAATACATTCTGCACGTAGCGTTCAGGTTGTTGCTGACTTTGAGCAAACATCTGCAGGGCAAATTGCTGAGCTTTTGGGTCAGATTGCGTCTGTACCTGAACATTTAAACGCTGGCTAAAGCGTCGATAACGCTCGTTCTGTGCATCATCCCCTTGAATACGTGCGGATTCCCCAACCCACTGCAAAGCAATCGGTTGAATCCGACCATTTTGACGCTGTGGCACCATACTCCAATCACGGCGTAATACATAACCGTGTTGATTCGGTACAGATTTTTCCAGCGCCATAATCCACTGTGCACGTGGGTCTGCTGCAATATATTGATACTGAAAATCGACTTGCTCTGGCTGTAATTGTGCTGCCTGAACGGGTTGTTGATTGCTAAAATTGCTTGTCCATGTGCGACCATCATATTGATCAAGTACCATCGCCCGCCAATATAGTTTTGAACGTGGCGGCAGTTGCTGCATATTCCCCACAATACGAAATGCCAAAGCAGAAGATTGTGATAATTCGGCAATATCGCCCGGTGACATCGTGTCACTAATACCTGTCACGCCTTTGGCATCAGGAATAGGTACATGCCACAATGGCGGTAAACGTGGAAAGAATAAAAACAATAATAAAAAGAATGGCAAAGCGTATGCGATAAACTTGGCGACATTTTTAAGGTCATGCTTTGCATCTTGGCTGCTCGAATGACGCGACGCATAATCTGAAAATGCACTTTTTTGAATCCGATATAACCCAATTAAACAACTGATTAAACATAGAATGACCAACACGGTCATCCACATGCTTTGGCTGTATAAAAATGAACTGGCACTCACAAAGAGCGCAAAATTAAATAAAATAATCAGGTCGCGCTGGGTATGACTTTCTAAAGCTTTGGCAAACAAAAAGGTGCTTAATAAGGCAACACCAGCCTCTACGCCAATCAGGCTTTTATAACTCAGATAAATGCTGGCTAAGGCACAGCAGGTCAATCCATAAGTCCAAACTTTAGAAATACGCGCTGTCTTGTTTTTATAGTGACGATACAACAGCAACAACATGATGGCGAAAATGACGCTCAATGCCACAGGGCTAAACAGTATGTGAGCAGCCAAAATTAAGATCAGGCTAAGCAAAATAGATTGCTGAATTGAGTTGTGCATGATCGTCAAGCCTGTGCCAAAAGAATTTTTGCCTGTTTCAACTGCCGCTCACCTACGCCTTTTTCAAGGGTCGCATGTGGCAAAAACATCGCATAATTCAACTGTTGTTGTTCACATTGCTCGGCCAAACCCATCATCAAACTTAATTTTTCTTCGTGGGTCGGTGCAGGCATGTGTTCATAGTGAATGTCGATACTCTGTTGATCCTGATATTGTTCAAAAACTTTGACATATAAGCCTTGCCCTCGTGCCGCTTGCTTCCACGACACAGCTTGCAAAGAATCGCCCAATTGAAAATCACGCAGCTCACGAAACTCGTCTAAATCAGGTTGAAAGCTGTGTTGATGCTGTTTATTCTCTGCGCTATACATGGCGGCTTTGGGCGCAACCCACGCGGTACGTGTCAAATTCAAATAAGTCCACGCACGTACCAAGCCAAAAGGATAAACCGAATAAATGTGTAAATGAGGGAAATTAAACTGCCCACGTTGCTCCGCAAAAAATGTCAATACATACTGCTGCTGGGTGTCTTGAATAAGAACCTTTTCTAATTGATGATTGGCTTTAATCCATAAATAACGTGCCTGCGCGACCTCTTGTTTGAAATGCAATTGTAATTGCAATACTTCGCCCACTTGCCCAACTTCAGTAGTCACAATTTCTATCTCTAATTCATGCAACTGCTTAAAGGTCAAATAAAAGCTGATACATAAAATGGCGCTGATCAAAAAGCAAAAGCCTAAAATCAGGTTATTGCCATAATTCACACCTGCAATAAACGTGATTAAAATCAGCACTAAATACAGATAGCCCTGTTGGTAAATAAAAACCAAAATATCTTTTTGTTTTAAGGCCTTGTGTCGATCAAATTTAAAACGTGTCTTGATCCAGTTTTGCCATGCCTGCTTAAACATGCGTGTACTAACTCACTTTAACCTGTTGCATCACATGCAAAGTTTCTGCCTCACTCAATCCAATACGATGTGCGGCAACTGCCACAAATACCGCTTGAATATCATCGGCAGTGACAAAACTACGTTGCTCAATTAGAGCATGTGCTTGTGCTGCTTTTTTCAATGCCAAAACACCACGGGTAGATAATCCGTGACGCGCTTTACGGGTTTCTGTGGCTAAGTCGAGTAAGTAATCTAGCGCGGTATCTGACACATAAATTTCCGTGACCAATTGCTGTAAATTTAAAATTTCTGTTTCAGTAAAAATATGGGCCAAACTGGCAATCAGCGCATGTCTGGAGTTTTGTTGCAGCAACATTTTTTCAGCAAAACGCGATGGATAACCCAAAGACAGACGCATTAAAAAACGATCAAGCTGTGATTCTGGCAGCGCATAAGTACCACTTTGAAACAGTGGATTTTGTGTGGCAATCACCCAAAAAGGTTGCGGCAAGCTATAACGCACACCATCCACCGTAACCGCGCCTTCTTCCATCGCTTCCAACAAGGCACTTTGGGTTTTAGGCGAACAACGGTTAATTTCATCTGCCAATAAAATTTGGGTAAAAATAGGGCCTTGCTTAAACTCAAATTGATGTTCTTTTTGATTAAACATATTCACGCCAATCACATCACTGGCCAGCATGTCATTGGTAAACTGAATACGCTGAAATTGCAGACCCGCCAAGTGCGATAAGGCACTCGATAAAGTCGTTTTACCTAATCCGGGTAAATCTTCAAAAAGCACATGCCCGCCCGCCAACAAACAACTTAACGCCAATTTGGTCTGCTGTTCTTTATCTAAAATAATGGTATTAATTTCAGTCAAAAAAGCCTGAATTTTTCCAGCATAAGATTCAATCTGTGCATTGAGCTGTTGCTGCGCTTGCGTCAGTTGTTGTTTTTGAACTTTTTCTGTACCCCAAATCACAGTAAATCCCCTTATCCCCAATAAAAAACGGCGCATGTTTAAACATACACCGTTTTGCTAAATTTCCAAAGAAATCCTCGAGATATTCTAAACTGCCTAAAAAAGTAAGTTTTAAACAGCTCGTATCTCTATACGTTTCCATCGTGATACGGGATTAACACGGACACTTTTTCAAACCACCTTTTGCCGATGGATAACGCGCATCGACACAGTAGCGATAAAAAGTCTTCGGATCCATGGCTTCTAAATCTGGATGATGCTTACGCATGTGTTCCAAATAATTCTGATAATCGGGTACACCGACCATTAAACGAAAACTTTGTTGCAAACGCTGCCATAAAGTAGCGATACGCGACCAGTTTTTCGGATTCAGAATCAAATCCTTTTGCGACATGATGGTCATTTTAATGATGTTGTAAATCACCGTTTTACCCTGTTGGGTAAATTTAAGCTTAATCATGTGCTCACTCCTAATGACCACTATTCGGCTGAATCGTTTCAGGATCACGATAAATCGCTTCAGCTTCATGTACAGTTGGTGTTGGACTTGCCAAGGCACGACGAATCACCCCAATGGCAGCGAACAACATCACAAATGCCACAATCATAAAGAAACCACATAACACGGCATTAATTTGATTGGACATGACAATGGTTTGCATTTCAGTCACTGTTTTTGCAGGTGCTAAAATTTCATTGCGTTGAATTGCAGCATTGAAACGATCTGCTTGCGCCAAGAAACCAATTTTGGGATTGTCGTGGAAAATCTTTTGCCAACCTGCAGTCATTGAAGTAATGAACAAGAAAACTGTAGGGATAATCGTCACCCAAACATATTTTTCTTTTTTCATTTTAAACAGAATCACTGTACCTAAAATGAGCGCCATCGCTGCCAAAATTTGGTTACCAATACCAAATAGAGGCCATAAGCTATTAATACCGCCTAAAGGATCGACCACGCCTTGATAGACGAAGAAGCCCCAACCAGCCACCGCAACTGCTGTGCCAAGCAAGTTACCAAAGAAGTTATGTGAATTTTTCACTGCAGGAATAACAATACCTACAGTATCTTGCACCATAAAACGGCAAGCACGTGTGCCTGCATCTACTGCAGTTAAAATAAATAAGGCTTCAAATAAAATGGCAAAGTGATACCAGAATGCCATCATTGAGCGGTTATTAAAAATCTCGGTGATGATATGTGCCATACCAATTGCAAACGTTGGCGCACCACCCGTACGTGACAGAATCGAGCTTTCACCGACTTCTTTTGCCAAAATGGTTAAAGCCTCAGGAGTCACTACAAAGCCTAAATTTCGTACCGCTTCTGCTGCACTTTCCACCGTTGTACCTAAAACTGCAGTGGGTGCATTAATGGCAAAGTACACGCCTGGGTCTAGCACCGTGGCACAAATCATTGCCATGATTGCCACGAAAGACTCCATCAACATGCCGCCATAACCAATCATCCGAATGTCTTTTTCGTTATTGACTAGTTTTGGCGTCGTACCTGAAGACACTAAGGCGTGGAAACCTGAAATCGCACCGCAGGCAATGGTAATAAATAAGAATGGGAACAATGAACCCGCAAATACTGGCCCTGTACCATCAATAAAATGGGTCACCGCAGGCATCTTCATTTCAGGCATTGCAAACACAATCCCGACAGCCAAACCCGCAATAACACCAATTTTTAAGAACGTCGATAAATAATCACGTGGCGCCAATAACAACCACACTGGCAAAACTGAAGCAATAAAACCGTAGGCAATTAAACACCACGTTAATTCTGTGCCACTTAAAGTAAATAAAGGCCCCCAGAATGGATGCTGTGCAACATTTTCACCATAAATAATACCCATCATCATCAGGACAAAACCAATAATGGAAACCTCAGCAATTTTCCCTGGGCGAATAAAACGCATATAAATGCCCATGAAAATCGCAATTGGGATGGTGGCTGCAATACTAAATACGCCCCACGGACTATTGGTTAAAGCTTTCACGACAACCAAAGCGAGTACGGCAAGAATAATCACCATCACGCCCAGCGCACCCAGCATGACAATCACACCAGCAAATGAACCCAACTCTTGTTTTGCCATTTCTCCCAAAGAACGCCCATCACGACGTGTAGAAATAAACAAAACCAAAAAGTCTTGGACTGCACCTGCCAACACCACCCCGACTAAAAGCCAGATCGTGCCGGGTAAATAACCCATTTGTGCTGCAAGAATAGGCCCAACTAAAGGGCCTGCACCTGCAATCGCGGCAAAGTGGTGACCAAATAACACACTTTTATTGGTGGGCACATAATCTAAACCGTCAGCCAAACGATGTGCGGGCGTTAAGCGTCGCTCATTTAACTCAAATACTTTGGTGGCAATAAATAAACTGTAGAAGCGGTATGCAATGCTATAGACACAGACCGCAGCTAAAACTAACCAGACTGCATTGATGTGTTCGCCTCTACTGACTGCCAATATCCCAAAAGATACTGCACCCAATATAGCGACCAAAAGCCATATAATTTTTGAAGTCAGACCTGACTTCGGTTGAACTGTTTCCATGTCAATCTCTCTTCTTGTTACATTTTTTAAGCGTTACTTTTATTGTCGAGATTTAGGGGCTGTAGACACTTCGTCTATGTTTGCGACTACGCATATTTTTTAACTGATATAAGGCATGAGGCAGGAAATTTAGTCATTCTAAATGACTGACTCATAACGAAATAGCAGCAAAAAAATATGCTTGTCCTTCGCTGCGCCTTGCACTGCAAACAAAGCAGTGCTTGTTTTTGCTAAGGCTGTGGCTAAAACTTTCTCAGATTGCGTTATGAAACTTGGCAATAGTCTCGCTATTCCCTGCGTTTCATGCCTGATCTGCTCAGTTTTAGCCTACAGCGCAAGCCATTTATGAAATGTCTACAGACCCTTGCTTTAATTCCTAAATCCTTGGTTGATCCTGCTCCTTTTATTTTGATGTCTGCTGCCCTTACATCCATAGTGTGCGCTACCGTACACTTAAATGGAGCACCAACAGTTTCCTATACTTTTCACCTATTCTTTTACCACATAATCAAATCAACAAAAAAGGGGGATGACGCGAATCATCCCCCTCTTTTACTTATGATTTATCAATAAATCATTATGCGCGTTCTAGGTATTCACCTGTACGTGTATCTACACGAACGCTTTCTTCTTGCTGTACGAATAAAGGAACACGTACCACTGCACCTGTTTCTAATTTCGCTGGTTTACCGCCACCACCAGAAGTATCGCCACGTACACCCGGATCAGTTTCGACAATTTTTAATACCACGAAGTTTGGTGCGTTTACAGTTAAAGGCACACCGTTAAACAACATAATGGTACATTTTTCGTTTGAATCATCTTTTAACCATTTTGCAGCATCGCCCATTGCGGTTTTGTCAGCAGCAATTTGCTCAAAAGATACAGGATCCATGAAGTTCCACATTTCGCCATCGTTGTAGAGGTATTCCATTTCTACTTCTACAATGTCAGCTGCTTCTAGTGAATCACCAGACTTAAATGTTTTTTCTAAAACTTTACCAGAACGAAGGTTACGAAGTTTTACGCGGTTAAACGCTTGACCTTTACCTGGCTTTACATATTCATTTTCCATGATTGAACATGGGTTACCATCAAGCATAACCTTAAGGCCTGACTTGAAATCATTCGTAGAATAATAGGCCATGACTGGCACACTCCAAACTGACTAACTTAACTATTTATGTTACAAAGCAAATGACCAACGCAGCTTTGCGATGCTCGCCATCTTGCAACATCTTTTTTCATCGGACGTATTGTAAATGAGCAAGCCATAACGAAGCAATGAAAATCCACTACCGATCACCTCAAGATATCGGTAAAATCAGCTGTTTTGTAATGATTCTGATTCAAAGCGATTAATCATTCGCGGCATTCACGCTCAATGAACAAAGAATTCATCTACGCTAAATAGATGTGTACTTGGTTCCTTTCACCTCATATTTAAATCTTTTCTGGCATGATCAACTACCTGTACCAAGAACAAAACTGGCAATCTCAACTCAGTGACTTGATCACCGACCCACGCGAATTGTTAAATATTTTAGAGCTGTCTGAACAGCAGTTGCTGTCAGGTGCTTTACTGGCATCCAATCAGTTTAAATTGCGTATCCCGCGTGCATTTGTGGCCAAAATGCAAAAAGGCAATCCACTCGATCCTTTACTGTTACAGGTTCTGCCGCATCATTTAGAACTGGAAGATCATCCTGGATTTGTGACCGACCCTTTGGGTGAGGAACAAGCCAATCAACAACCTGGAGTCTTACACAAATATAAATCACGCTTTTTGCTGACCTTGACTGGTGCTTGCGCAGTACATTGTCGTTATTGTTTCCGCAGGCACTTTCCTTATCAGGAAAATCTGCCAAAAACTGAAGACTGGGACAATATCCGTAATTACATTGAAAGTCAGCCCGATATTAATGAAGTGATTTTAAGTGGTGGCGACCCGCTCACTTTGTCAAATCGTAAATTAAATATCTGGATTGAGCGATTGGCGTCTATTCCGCAAATAAAATTTTTGAGAATTCATTCACGAGTTCCGATTGTTATTCCCAACCGTGTCGATGAATCGCTGATTTCCTTACTAAAAAATAGTAGGCTGCGTATTATTCTAGTGGTACACTCGAACCACGCATCAGAATTAGATGACTTTACCTGTTCGCAACTTGCCAAGTTAGTCGAACAAAACATCACCGTTCTGAATCAAGCAGTCTTATTAAATGGGGTCAATAATTCTGCTCAGGTCTTGGTCGATTTAAGCTATCGTCTTTTTGATGCGGGGGTGATGCCTTACTATTTACACGTGTTAGATAAAGTAAAAGGAGCTCATCATTTTGATTTAATGCCGCAAGACATTGATCACATCTATAAAGAGCTTTTAGCGAACTTACCCGGCTATTTAGTTCCTAAACTCGTTAGGGAAATTGCGGGCGAAAAAAACAAGACACCGCTTTTTGGGGTTTCAACTTATTGAGTTAAATAACAATCATGAATATGAATACTTCAGATCTTTTTCTAGTTCCCAGCGAACTAAAGCTGGAGCAATTGAGTTTTTGTCAAAATACGGTTAAAAGCATTCAGGCATGGGCAGCGGATTTATCCATTTTACAATTGGGTGATTCTTCCCAAGCTCTATTTAATGCACTTTTAGAAATTTCAGAACTGAAATGTCAGGAAACATTACGTTTTGACTTAATTCAAGCTATTCATCCGACACTTGAAAATGTGCTTACCAGTCTGGAAAAGCATTTTTTCAACCAGGCTTTGATTAGTAATGACCGCAACGATCATATTATTGAACTCGCGCTGTTATTACGCAGTCATTTCGCCAAAGTCTATATTAATATTTCCCGACGTAGCCACCAACAACTCACCCAACAAAAATTTTCTTTATTTGCCTTTAATTTAAAAAAGAACTTACAAACTGCACGAGTTCTATCTAGCTATTATGCTTTACAACAATTAGCTCTACTGCGCTATCAACAACACATGCTTTATAGCCACGCCTTGCCAAATCAGTGGTTAATTGCACACCAACTTTTAGATACAGCCATTCAACAACATTATTATTTAAATAATATTAATCAGTTACAAGGCACACAACATCAACTGATTAATATTGCTCAAGCCTATGCACAGCTGATTTTATTGGAAATTTTCAATACCCATCAAATTCGACCTGCAGAAATTCAAGGCTTATATCTCTGTAGCTTTGATTGGGCAAAACTGATTCAAGTTTTACCCAAAGAAACGACGCTTTCACGTTATGTGGTCGATGCAAGCAAAGATCATCCACCTATTTACAATACGCACCAAAGCCAAGGTTTTCATGCCAATATTTTTATTGCAACTCAACCCCTACTCGATCATTTAAATGAAGTTCAAGGTCGTAAAGGTGAACATTTATCACGCAATGAAAAGCTATTCTTAACCCCTGCTTTGCATTTCCATTTGCACAATATTTTGACCAATACAGCAGAACGTGTGCATGAGCGTTATGAATATTCGGCACGGATTAAAATTTGCTTTGGTTTGACTGTGGCACATTTTTATCTGTCTAATGGTAAAAACTTCAATGAAACGCTGGCTTTGGGCGATAACTACCAATTCCAGAATGAAAGCCAGTTTATCAATGCCATGCATACCAACTCTACGGTAGATATTAGCGCTGTTAAAACCTTAGACCGTGAAGCCAAACAAATTTACAATGCCGATGTTTTAGATATTAGTGTCAACGGCTATCGTATTAAATGGACGGGTGAAACACCGAAAAACCTTAAAACAGGTGAATTTATTCTGGTTCAGGAAAATAGCCAAAGTCCGTGGCGTGGTGGTGTCATTCGCTGGATTAAACAATCTGCTGAAAAAAGCTTAGAACTTGGCTTGGAAATTTTAACCCAAGATATTTACCCTTGTGCTGTTTTTGTTAAAACAGATCGGCATACAGGACATTATCATCCAGCATTATTGGTACAAAGTACGCAGGTCAATGAAGTCAATACCTCATTGATTTTGCCAAGTCTGCAATTATTACGTGACAAACAAACCGTACAGCTACGTTTAGGTGAAGAAGAACTAAAAGTGTTCTTAATTAAGCCGTTATTGATTACCCAAAGCTTTATGCGCTTTGATTTTGAGTTGTTGAATGACCAACAACAGCCTTTACTTGATGGTTTTATTCAGAAACAAGTGAATGAAGTTAAAAATCACGATTTATGGGAAGCATTAAAGTGAGAAATCCATTATTGTCTAAAAAGCTCAAACGTACCGAAACACGTTTACTCATAATCGATGACAACCAAATACGTTTTAATCAAATTTGTGAACAACTCACTGCAAATGAGCACCGTGTTCAGGCTTATCTATTAGATGACATTAAAAACTTTGAAAAACAATTACATTTAACTTGGGATTTGGTGATCTTTGGTCGTGCTTATGACCTAAAAGTCGATCAGGCACTCACTTTAATTCGTGCATCACAGCAACCAAATTTACCGCTACTTTTGCTCAAACCAGACGATTACGATGCCACGCAATACACCAGTTATGTGCGCAAAGGCATCTATGACATTATCAATTTAGATTACCCCGAACGCTTCTATTTTGGCTTAATTCGCGCACTGTCTTTTAGTCGCTTACAGCAGTCACAAGAACAACTTATGACTGAACTGGAAAATGCACAATCACAAGCTCAGGCGTTGGTCGAAGACAGTAGCAAAGCAGTAGCCATTATTCAGGAAGGAATTCATGCACAAGCCAATGCTGAATATTTACAGCTATTTGGTTTAAAAAGTGAAGATGACCTTATTGGCTTGCCATTATTGGATTTATTGCAACCGCAAGATATTACAGATTTTAAATTCCGCTTTAAGAAAGTCAGTCAAGGACAATTTGAACACGGCCGTTTTGATATTCATAGCCAAAACCCGCTTCTGGCAAAACAAAACCCGCTCAAAATTGAATTTGTTGGAGCAGCTGACGACGCCATACAAATCACCATAGATATTGAAAATACGGCGCAAAATACTGTCCCTGCTCAAACGACAGCAGACAAAGCAGCGGCAAAACCAAGCACATACCAATTGGTAAATCGCACTTTAGCCAAACAGCCTTCTAGTGCCAATGCTTTGGTGGTGTTTTCTTTGGCGAACTGTCCTGAATCAATTTTCCAAGCCGACTGGCAAACCACAAAAAATTACTTTACCAACATTCAAAATTTTTTAAAAGAACAGACCAATGTACCATTATTTAATGTGAGTAATGGTTTAGTGGTTGGTTTGTTCCAAGCAGAATCGCCTGCAATTTTAGAATCGAAACTGATTGGCTTAAATTCACTCACGAAACCGCAATTACTTACGGTAGATCAACATACTTACCCACTTAATTTGCGTATTGGTTATGTGCCATTCACTCCAGACATTCAAAATGAAAGCAGTTTTGAGCAACTGATTAGCCAAGGTTTTGCCAACGCATTACCACAACAGCAAGAACAACATAACTCAGGTTTAACCTTAGACTTGTCCTTTGGTGAATCTAACTTAAATGTAATTGAATCTGCTGCAGCTGTACCACAATCGTATAGTGAATCTGCGATTATTGCAGCGATACGTCAAAGTCTTGATCGTGGTGAAATTCATCTGAAGTATCAACAACTTTATGATAAGCAAGACACCAATTTATATACCTATGAAGTAACTAGTGGCTTTATTTTCAATAGTGAATGGAAATCACTGACAGGCTTAATAGATTTGGCTGAAGACCCAGAATTATCCATTAAACTGGATCGTTGGATTTTGGTCGAAGCTTGTAAACAATTGCACAACTTCATCACCCAATATCCTGAAGCGAAGCTGATTATCAATTTAAACAAATTTGTTTTATTACAAGACCGCAGCTTCCCTGAGTTTGTGTCTAAACTGATAACGATTATTGGTAGCCGCCTCAGCCATCCATTAATTTTGCAATTCTCTGAAGAAGACATCAGCCAAAACTTAGGTGATGCGCAGAAACAAATCAGTTTATTACGTCAGCACGGCGCTGAAATTTCTCTGCGTGATTTTGGTCATTCGATTTATAGTGAATCTATCTTGAAACAAGTCGATATTCACTACTTGACCTTGCACAGTGCACTGACTGAAAAACTGGCTGCTGATGACTCGACGCAAGAATTACAGGAACAATTGAGCATTTATAGTGAAATTAAACCTGTAGAAGTGTTATTGCGTGACTTAAATGATATGAACCTGTTTGCGAATGCGTGGAATGTCGATGCGCGCTTTATTCAGGGTGATTATTTCCAGAAAAAACTCGATCATTTAATTGATGTGCAAGACCAATAATGTCTTGTGCATTAGGGTCTATTTGTAGACCCTAAAATTTAAGGCACAAAAAAACGGGCAATTGCCCGTTTTTTTCGTACTGGATATTAACGTTTGATAGAACGTGACATACCAGCAAAACGTTGTTTGAACTTGTCGATACGACCGCCAGTGTCAACGTTCTTTTGCTTACCAGTGTAGAACGGGTGGCATGCAGAACATACGTCAAGATAAAGAGTTTCTTTACCAACTGCTGAACGAGTTTCGATTACGTTACCGCAAGAACAAGTTGCAACTAATTTTTCATATTTTGGGTGAATATCGGCGCGCATCGTCGATTACTCCTAAGATTTAAGAAGGCTTAAGCTGTCATCGCAATTGGTCACTCTCATTAAAAAAATGAGGACATGCTTTAAAAGCAGACCAACACCACAACAGACCATTCTTTTGGCCCACCGAGACGGATACCGTCAGAGCTAAGCACAACAAGTTGGGCAATATTATACGGAATAAAATATTTTAAAGCTAATTATTCTTAGGAATTTAATTCCTGAGGTTCAGTCGAATCGGGCTGCTTTTCGAGATAATTGGCTATCACACCGCACACCATCAACTGAATTTGATGGAAAATCATGATCGGTAAAACAATCATCCCCAACGGCTGCCCAATAAATAAAATTTGCGCCATCGGTACACCACTGGCTAAGGTTTTTTTGGAGCTACAAAAAAATGCGGCAATTTGGTCTTCACGTGCAAAACCCAACCATTGCGGCACAACCCACGCCAACCACATCACAAGGGTCAATAACACGGAACAAGCAATAATCAACAGCAATAAAGTCATACCACTAACTTGATGCCACAATCCTGCTACCACTGCCCCACTAAATGCACCATAAACCACCATCAAAATCGAACCCTGATCAAATACCTTGACCAGCTTTGGTAATTTCAACATCTGAGGAAAAACATAAGGACGTAATAACTGCCCCAAAATAAATGGCACCAATAACAATAAAGTAATTTGAATAATCGAATTTGTCGGGTCAAAACCGTGTTCAGACTGCCCTAAAATAAAGATGCCTACTAAAACTGGGGTAATAAACATCCCAATTAAATTAGAGAATGACGCACTGCAGACTGCGCTGGCAACATTGCCTTTTGCCACTGACGTAAAGGCAATTGAAGATTGCACGGTTGAAGGCAAAAAGCACATGAACAAAAAGCCCCAATACAGCTCCTGCCCGAGCATTGGCACTAGAATTGGCTTTGCCAGCAAACCTAAAATTGGGAATAACGCAAAGGTAAAAGTAAATACCAACGCATGCAATTTCCAATGCATCATGCCCTGAATGACAGCTTCACGTGATAATTTCGCCCCATGCAAAAAGAATAAGATTGCAATGGCAACTGTCGTAATCACACTAAAAACTTCGGCTGCTTGCCCTGACACAGGCACGACACTGGCGAGGATGACCATCACAAACAAAAGAATGGTAAAGCGATCCAATGCCAATAACTTCAACATAAACACATCCTGTATATTCTTTTACTGTTGCAAAAAAGCCCAGCAATTTTTACCTTTCGATAAAGGTATATTACTGAGCAATATTCAAAAAGCGAGCATTTTCAGGCGATGTTCAATATTTTCAAAATGAATACTGAACAACATTCAGTTTATTGCGCCATAAAGGTTTGGTTTTTACTGCTTCACTGATGAAGACTTAGTTATTACGTGCGTTCTGATCTTGCTGAATCAATTCAACTTTATAACCATCTGGGTCTTCAACAAAAGCAATGACAGTTACACCACCTTTCATTGGCCCTGCTTCACGTACCACATTGCCGCCGCGCGCTTTAATTTCTTCACATGCTTTGTAGGCATCGTCTACCGCAATTGCAATATGACCATAACCATTGCCCAAATCATAGCTGTCTGTATCCCAGTTATGCGTCAACTCCAAAACGGTGTGATTTTCTTCATCGCCATAGCCTACAAAAGCAAGGGTAAAACGACCTTCTTCATAATCACGCTTACGCAGCAAAGTCATGCCTAAAACTTCTGTATAAAATTTTAATGATTGCTCTAAATTACCTACACGTAACATGGTATGCAGCATGCGCATGTCATTCATCCTTTTGTTCAATCGGTTTTGCTTGTATGTGTTGATGGTCACCTAACAATTTCGCCACCCACACCACTAAAATTAAAATAGGGATTCCAATTAAAGTAGTCATGAGGAAAAAGTTCGGATAACCAATATTGGTCACTATAGTACCAGAATAACCACCTAAAATCTTAGGGGTCAGAGTCATGAGTGAGCTAAAAATAGCATATTGCACAGCAGTAAATGACACACTGGTTAAACTGGATAAAAATGCGATAAAAGCCGCACCTGCCAAACCTGAAGCCAAGTTATCGACAATAATCGCAAAATATAACCATGCTGTACTATATGGTTTAATCACCTTGCCCTGAATTTCAACCATATTGTTTGAAGATGATTGAACGATCGGCAAAGGTTGTATATCTACATCCAAAGCATTGCCTTCATGTGTGTTTAAATCGACCTGATAGGTTTGGCTGTGTTGTTGTACAGTTTGCTGTCCATTTAATAATACAGCTTGCAGTTGTTTACTTGGTGAGTCTGCCAAAAGCTGCCCTGCAATCGCTGCCGTAAAAATTCCTTGTGCATCTAGTTTTGCATCAAAATTTTGACCATCTAGCTGCAGTACAATTTTTTGCTGTTCGGTTAAGGCAGGCCCTGCATATTGCCCACGTACGACAATACTGTTGCTGGCTTCATTTTCGCTAATACGATTATCCGAAGTCAGTGGTAAAAACTGGAGTTGTGCAGTTTCAATCTCAGTTTGGTGCAAATACGGCATCGACACTAAACGTGACGGCGTATCGCCCGTTTGGTATTGCGCACGTACCTGAATTTCATCCTGTGTTGCTAAAACCTGACTAGGCACAGCCACTTTCCAATATCCAACTTCATCGGCCTGGGTTTGATATTGTTGCTGCCCCACAGAAACTTGCACATCGCTCAGTTGCTGTCCTGACTTCACCAGACCAATAAAAATAAGATTGGTGGATGATGCCAACACCGCGCCAACAAACATTAATTTCATAATGTTCATACGCTGTGCCAGTAAACCGCCCAAGAAGCCACCCACTAAACTGAAAATGACCCCATAAACCTTAACCGCTTCGGCAATTTGTTCTTTGCTAAAGTTCAAATCCTGATAGAACACATTGGAAATTACACCTGCAATAATGTCTGAAACTCGATAAAAACCAATCAAGAGTAATAACACCAGTGCCAGTTTCATGCCGTAGCGTTTAAAGAAATCTGCAACAGGATGCACCCATGTTTCAAATGCCATCTGTTTATTGACTGCGCCCAATTTGACCAAAATTGTGCCCATGCCTACAGCAGCCGCACCCGATGCAATAAAACGTAAAGCTTCTATAGAAAATAATAAAAATGCATCTTTGAGTTGGAATTGTTGTTTTAAGGCTTCGGTAAAATTACCCGAAAAGACGTAGCACAATACAAAACTGAATACCGCAACAAAAAATACTGTCACCAGACGAAAATAGTCGCGTCGTTGATAATGTTTGCTGACCCGATTCACTTGCGGTTCACGAATCACCAAAGTCGTGATAATGCCAATCAGCATCACCGCAGCCATCGCCAAATAAGTAATTTTCCATGCACTATAAATATAGTTGCCTTTAGCAGTACCTAAAGATGCAGCCAAAAATAAAGCACCTGCCCCTGCAACAATCATCCCAATGCGATAGCCCGCGTTATAAGTCGATGCCAACACGGTTTGCATTTGAGTTTCAGCCAATTCGATACGGTAAGCATCAATCACAATGTCTTGCGTGGCTGCAGAAAAGCCTAGTAATACTGCACCCAATGCCATTTGATATAAATGTGCCTGCCCCAAAGCTGGGTCAGAAAATGCCATGACTGCAATTGCACAGACTATTAAACATTGAGCAATGAGCAGCCATGCCCGACGTCGCCCTAGTTTTTTGGTTAAATAGGGTACGGGTAATTCATCAATCAATGGTGCCCAAACAAATTTAAAGGAATAACCTAGAGCAGCCCAACTAAAGAAAGTGACCGCACTTTTGTCAATGCCTGCTTCGCCCAACCACAAAGATAGACTGGAAAAAATCAGTAAAATTGGAATACCTGCAGAGAAGCCCAAAAACAGCATGATCAGCGCACGACGGTCTAAAAATGCCGTAAATGCTGCTTTCCACCCTGTATTTTGTGCTGAAGTTTGCCCAGTCTGTTGTGTGGTCATTCGATTATTATTTTCTATCAAGTCAAATTGTTGTTATTCAATCGCGGAATAGCTTCTGTTTCAACAGTATTTATGAAATTATCCACAACAGCCTTGTCATTTTGTAGTAAAAATTACGGCTTAGCTTGAATTTTCCGCTTAAACCTGTATACCTTTAAACTTCTAACTGCAATATTTCGTTTTGGATTTCTACAGTGACCCAAAGACTTGATCAAATCACCCCATCAATGACAACCAACACAACAACAGCAGCGCAAGATGAACAACAACCGCTTCTCAGCTCTGCCTTTGAACAAAGCGAAATACAAACGACCTTAGAAAATACGCAACTCAAAGCAACACAACTAACCCATATTCCAAATTACGATAACATTCCCGCTTCGACCCGACGCATTAAACCGCTGAATAATTTTTTAGGACAAGATCGGGCACGTGCTTCGGTGGAAGCAGGTATTTCCCTGCCATATTCTGGCTACAATATTTTTGCAGTGGGTACAGCAGGATTAGGCAAACGCACCATGGTCAAGCGTTTGTTACAGCAACATGCCAAGAGCATGCCCACACCGAATGACTGGGTTTATGTCAATAATTTCAAACACCCACGCCAACCGATTGCCTTACAACTGCCTGCAGGTCAAGCGCCTAAATTTCAAAGTTTGCTACATCAAACTTGGCAAACCATTTTAAAGCAACTCGAACGTCGCTTTACCGCAGAAACCTATCACAACCGCATTGAAATGATTCGTCAGCAAGCGGGTGATGAACAGCAACAAGCCTTGATTGAGCTGACCAGTGAAGGTGAAGAACTCGATTTAAAACTGATTGCGCAGGAAGATGAACATTGCTTTGTGCCCGTGCATCTGAAAAATGACAAAATGCAGGAAATGTCTAAGGAAGATATTAATGCTTTAGACAGCAAAGCCCGTGCAGAAATTGCTTCCAATATTCGTTATATGAATAAAAAACTGGAGCGTTTGGGTTTGCATTTAGGCGATTTAGAAGATGATGCACGTGACAAAGTACAAGACCTGAACCGCGATATTGCCAAACAAGTGGTAATGCCACGCATTGACATTATTCAAAATAAATATCCTAGCGTCGAAGGTTTAACTGAATATTTACAATACTACGCCGAAGACATTATTAATAATGTCGAGTTTGTTTTAGAACAGGAAGAAGATGATTTCCGTCCTGGCACCTTTAGCCGTATTCCTGCGCGCTACCAAGCCAATATTATTGTGACGCACAAACCCAACAGCGGTGTACCTGTTATTTTTGAAGATTTTCCAACCCATTACAATTTATTGGGGCATGTAGAACAACTCACGCAAAACGGCACCATTACCACTGACTTCACCTTAATTCGTGCAGGTAGCTTACATAAAGCCAATGGCGGCTTTTTGATGCTCGAAGCAGAGCAGTTACTGGAACAGCCTTATGCATGGCAAGGACTGAAACGCGCTCTAAAATCGGGGCAATTAAAACTTTCATCTTTGGAGCACATGCTGACGCTAACAGGCAGCATTTCCATTGAACCGCAAGCCATTCCATTAAATATTAAAGTGATCTTACTGGCAGAGCCTGAAATTTATTACGAAATTTTAGAGCTAGAACCTGAACTTGGTAGCGTTTTTAAAATCCGTGCCGACTTTACCGATACATTACAACGTAATGACGAAAACGAGCAGGCATATATGCAGCTGATTGCCGACTATGTGCAATCTGACAAATTATTACCATTTGACCGTTCTGCTTTGGCGGCTTTACTGACTGACTCAAGCCGTCAAGCTGAAGATCAAAGCTCCCTCTCCTTACATGCCCTCACCCTGGGGGATTTAATTCGTGAATCGCATCACCATGCGGCACAGGCGGGCGATAAAACGGTTTCCGAACAACATATCAATACTGCACTGGATCATCGTAAATACCGCTTAGGCTATTTAAGAGAACTGTACTGGCAAGATTTATCGCGCGGTACGCAGTTGATTGAAACTCGTGGACACCGTTTGGGGCAAATCAATGCCTTGTCGGTCATTCACTATGCCGATGTCGAATTTGGTCTGCCTTCGCGCTTAACTGCCTCAGTCTATCAAGGTGGCGGCGATATTTTAGATATTGAACGCAGTGTTGAACTTGGCGGTTCTTTACATGCCAAAGGTGTGTTGTTGATGGCCAGTTTCCTCAAAGCACATTTTGGTCGTGAGCAAATTTTGCATTTTTCTGCTGCCCTCGCCTTTGAACAAAGTTATGGTCAGGTCGATGGCGACAGTGCAACGGTAGCTGAGCTTTCAGCTTTGATTTCTGCAATTAGCCAACTACCTATTGACCAATCTTGGGCCATTACAGGTTCAATGAACCAACTTGGTCAAGTACAGCCAATTGGTGGCGTGAATGCAAAAATTGAAGGTTTCTTTGATGCCTGCAAACTGCAAGGTTTAACTGGCAAGCAAGGCGTGATTATTCCGCGTCAAAATATGCAGCACCTCATGTTACGTAAAGACGTGATTGAAGCCGTAGAACAAGGTCAATTCCACATTCACGCCATTGATACCATTGATCAGGCCTTAGAAATTTTAATGGCACGTCCTGTGGGTAAACTCACTAAAAAAGGACGTTACAGTAAAGGTTCAATTTACGCTGCAGTGATGGAACAACTTGAGTATTGGCAAGCCATTGAAGATGGTGCCGAAATTGAAGAAGAGCCGAAGAAAAAGAAAAAGTCCAAGAAAGAAAAGGACAAAAAGGACTCAGAGAAAAAGGACAAAGCGCAAAAAGCCAAGAAAAAACAGAAATCGGCTGAACCATCTGATGCGGCAACTTCTGATGAAGTCACTGCTGAGTCGGCTGAAACTGCTGAACTTGCAACTGAAAGCCCTGCGGTAAACTAAACGCAGTAATTCGAGTCAGCTATTCAAGTTAATTCTAGATATAAAAAAAGCGCCAAGGCGCTTTTTTTATATCAACTTTTTTGTATGGATGACTTTGGTCTAGTGTGACCCAAGTCCAATACTTTAAGCTTCAGGTGCTGGGCTGTATTGCTCAACTAAAGGCTTTAACTCACCTTTCTGGAACATATCCAACATAATATCGCTACCACCAATCAACTCACCGTTAATCCACAATTGTGGGAAAGTTGGCCAGTTCGCAATTTTTGGCAAAGTGGTACGAATATCCTGATTTTCTAAAATATTCACATAAGCAAAAGGACGACCAATTTGACTGAGTGCTTCTACTGCGCGCGCAGAAAAACCGCATTGTGGAAATTGTGGTGTGCCTTTCATGTAAAGAAGAACAGCATGTTTAGCAATTTGTTCACGAATTAACGCTTCGGTATCGCGTACTTGTTCAGTCATTGGTAAATCCTCAACTCATCTGTGTGGCATTATACCCAAAACCGAGCAAAACAGTACGTCTAAAGCAATAAATCCAATTTTATTTACAATTAGGCTTTTCATCTGCAGTAGATTTTGCTTATATAAGTTTTTCCCTCCAACCTAACAGATAAGAGTTAGTCATGAATAACATTACCCTTGCTCCTGTGCAAACTGATCAACCATCACATTTGATGCCTGTATTTGGCCGTCAGCCGATCAGCTTTGTCCGCGGTCGAGGTTCTTATCTTTATACTGAAGATGGCACAGAATATTTAGATGCACTTACAGGCATTGCCGTTTGTGGTTTAGGTCATGCACACCCTGCGATTACTGAAGCAATTGCCGATCAGGCGGCTACTTTAATTCACACCAGTAACTTGTTTGAGGTGCCATGGCAAACTGCTGCTGCACAAAAACTAGCTCAAGTTGCAGGCATGGAAGAAGTGTTCTTCTCAAACAGTGGTGCAGAATCTAACGAAGGCGCAATTAAAATTGCACGTAAATTTGGTCACATGCAAGGCGTAGCCAATCCTAAAATTATTGTTGCAGATCACTCTTTCCACGGTCGTACTTTGGCTACCCTATCTGCAACTGGCAATAAAAAAGTTCAGGAAGGTTTTGCACCTTTGGTGGAAGGCTTTATTCGCGTACCTTTTGGTGATGTTGAAGCCATTGAAGAAGCTGCGATTCAGCATCCAGACATTGTGGCAATTTTGGTTGAACCGATTCAAGGCGAAGGTGGTGTTAATACAGCGCCACAAGGCTTTAGCTACCTAGAAGACATCCGCCGTATTTGTAATCAGCACAATTGGTTGATGATGCTTGATGAAGTACAAACAGGTAATGGTCGTACAGGTAAATTCTTTGCCTACCAGCACACCAATATTGTGCCTGATGTATTGACTACAGCGAAAGGTTTGGGCAATGGCTTCCCAATTGGCGCAGTCATGACTCAAGGTCGTGGTGTGGGCGTTCTTACTGCTGGTAATCATGGCTCAACCTACAGTGGTACAGCTTTAGGTTCACGCGTGGTTTACACTGTTATTGACACCATTCAGAAAGAAAATTTGGTAGAAAATGCTGCACAAATGGGTGGCTATATTGTGACGCAATTGCGTCAACAACTCGCAGACCAAAATGTGACTGTGCGTGGCTTTGGTTTGATGATTGGCATTGAATTACCAAAACCATGTGCAGAATTGGTAGATATTGCTCGTGATGAATACAAAATGATCATTAACGTCACTGCAAGTTCTGTGGTGCGTTTATTGCCAACATTAAATATTACTCAAGCTCAGGCAGATCAATTAATTGAGCGCTTGGTCAGCATGATTAAAAAATTCTTGGCATAAATTCTATGCCCTACCGAAAAAGCCGCAGTTTAAACTGCGGCTTTTTATTTATTATTTATAATTGTGTGAAACTCAAAATACTTAACCGTCATTGCCCCATCAAGATGCTTCTTGATACACACGCCCACCTGGTAATTGAGAAAAATACTGTTTTAATGCCTCTAGACAACGATGAATTTTCATTGGAAGTTGCTCATGTTTAGAAATAATCGCATACAAGGTAAATGCAGGTAATTTCCACTCAGGCAAAACTTCAACCAAACCACCGTTCAATAATTCTTTTTGAATATCTAAATGTAAAATGCGTGCAATACCATGCCCCTGCATACATAAAGATTTAGACACCAAAACATTATTGGTCGATAAACGCGATCCCATTTCAATACTGACATTTTCATCACGAGTCACGTGCTGAAAACTTAAATGCTGAAAATTCTTCATGATCGTTAATGGAATTAGATCATGATTTTTTAAATCTTCAGGGCGTGAAATCGGTGCAGTCTGATTTAAATAACTTGGAGACGCCACTAAAACCTGATCTACATGTGCAATTGGAATCACATGCAAGTTTTGATCTTCAATTTTTGGGCTCATACGCAAGGCAATATCAATACGGTTATCAATTAAATCGATGTATTGATTGTCGGTTTCTAGATGGATAGATAAACCACGATGGGCCGACATCCAATGCGAAAGAGCAGGAATCACATGATTCGCACCTAACTCAGGAGTGGTGGCAATTCGTAAATCACCGATCAGATCATCTCTTAATTCATTAATGCGGATTTTTCCGCGCTCAGCAGCGGCGAGCATTTCTTGACAGCTGTGGAAAAAAGCTTGTCCTGCTTCAGTCAAACTCAGTTTTCTAGTAGAACGATGCAGAAGTGTGACTTCCATTTCTTGTTCTAATGAACGGATTTGTTGACTGACGGCACTTGTGGTGATCCCTAGATCACGCGCTGCACCGCTAAACGAGCTTTTTTCAACAACACAAGCAAATACACCCATTGCTCGAAGTTGATCTAACATAAATTCCCTCTGAAATTATACAGGTGCTCTTATCTTTCGATAAAAGCAACCTATTGTATTATACGGTGAAATTTATGTTTTGTATTTGCAAAATTTAATTTATTGGTAAAACATTAGTCGGATTGATTGGCTTACCATCTAGGCGTACCTGAAACTCCAACATGGTACGTGTAGCACCCGAAGAGCCCATTTCTGCAATTTTTTGACCCGCTGTTACGTTTTGACCACTGCTCACATTCATCTTACTGTTATGTGCATAGGCGGTGATATAACCATCAATGTGCTTGATTAAAATCAAGTTTCCATATTCTTTTAAGCCATCTGCAGCATAAACCACCTGCCCATCTGCTGCGGCATAAATTGGGTCACCTACATTGCCACCGTAACGAATTCCTTTGATATTACTTGCCAAATTAAACTGTGCAATCACAGCACCTTGAGATGGTTTCACCCAGCGCAATGTGCTGCTACGCACCGGTGTACTTGGTGTTGTTGAGCTAGTGGTCGTGGTTGTAGTCGATGTTACCGGTGTAGGTGTCGTAGGTGTCGTTGGTAAAGTGACTGTTTGACGTTGAATTGGTGCAGCCTGCGTTACAGGGCGAGTGCTTGTTGTACGTGGTGCATTGCCCGCTTTCAAACGAATCGACTGCCCGACATAAATACGATACGGCGGTGCAATATCATTCATTTCTGCAATGCTGAGATAGCTCAAACCATAACGTGCAGCGATACCACTTAAAGTATCACCTGAACGTACAGTATAAAAATTCGGCGCTGTTGCATAACGTGCAGAATTATTCACTTGAGGTTTAGAGGCACAACCACTCAACACGACGGTAGCCACAACAGCACTTGATAACACTAAGGTTTTCAACAATGCTGTTGGTGTGCTAAATAAACGATACTGAAACACCACAGGCATTCTTTCCTCTCTACAAATTCTAAATATTTTCTATTGCGCTAAGAGTAGCAAAAAAGTCCTTGTAATGAGGCTTACAAGCTACTTTTTCACAAAGTTATAACATTAGTTAGCCAATTTGGGAAAATTGACTGTGCAATGATTGCAAAACGTCATAATTGGTGGCATCCATCTGAATTGGTGTCACGCTGACATAGCCATTTGCTACCGCAAAAAAATCAGACTCAATTTCAGTTAAGCCTTTTTTCGGTGCAGCCACTGCCTCGCCCGACAAACCAATCCAATACACTTGACGCCCTCGTGGATCGACCTGACTAGTAATTGGCTTAGATTGGGTACGCTGTCCTTGATAGGTAATTTTTGTGCCCTGCAACACTGGCACATCTGGAATATTCACATTAAAAATATGTCGTGCAGGTAAACTTGGTAAACCTTGAGCAATAAAGTCATGTACCCACTGCGCTGCCTGCATATAATCTTGCGGATGCTGATAAGCACGTACATTATGCCCTGCAAGTGATACCGCAATCGCAGGCTGTTTCATCAAACGTCCTTCAAATGCCGCACCGACTGTGCCTGAGTACAGTACATCATCCCCTAGATTTGCACCGCTGTTAATGCCGCTGACCACCAAATCAAATTCGAAATCGAACAATCCATTCATCGACAAATAGACACAGTCTGCAGGTGTACCATTCACTGCCCAGACATCTTCAGCAATTTGCACAGGACGTAATGGTCGGTCTAAAGTCAGCGCACTCGAAAAACCACTGCGTTCACTTTCGGGTGCAACAATCACCACGCGACCCAAAGGTTTTAAGGCTTTCGCCAAAGCTTGGATACCAGGTGCAAACACGCCATCATCATTGGCTATCAAAATATTCACAGAAAAATCTCAGATAAAACAAATATAAAGGTTATATACTAAAATATAGCAACGTCGGTTCAATCTTAAACTTGTTTGTGCCTGATTCATGCCTAAGCACATTTAATAAGCACACGACAACAAAATGACTGATCAGCACATTTCATTGAAATATACAAAAGATTATATATATTTAGCGCTTAACATCCATCCAAAAATATATGTGATTCTCATGATTTTAGCTTTGTCATTTCGTCGTTTATTGGGTCTAGGTTTTGCTGCTGTATTAACGCAGTCTGTAATTGCAGAAGATTTGACTGCAGCAGAAGCCAATACGATTGTGAAAGAAGATGTTGCAGCGGCACAAGTCATGACTGAAATGTGCCCTGCACTGATTGGAAAAAATGCAAAATTAGATGCCAATATTCAAGCACTGATTCAAACTTATCTACAAGATTATTCAGAATCGAACATGACGCTTGCCAAACTACAAGCCGACGCAGAATATCAATCCGTTTTAGCTGAAGCGCGTGAAGCAGCAAAAGATACAGCCAAAGAAGAGCAAAAAGTAGTGTGTCAGGAAGCTTTAGAATTAGCACTTTAAATCACATGATTTAAATACTATTTTGAGCCTGTAAATAATTTTGCATACTCACCCTTTAAGGCAAACTTTCAAAGTTTGCCTTAAATTTTATGCTTAGTTTTTATATCTGGTATTTTTCCACTATTATTTTACGCTTTATATCAAGCCACTGATTTTCAAATTTCAGACTTTAATCTTCACTTTTTATACATGATTTGCGCTCAGATCACACAGCTTTAATACATTTTCACTCTTTCAATTCGCAAATAAATGATTCATCTTATAAGCACTTAAATGAATCGGTAGATTCAGTTCAAACAATATTTAAGGTACTTGATATGCAATTTTCTGGCTTAAAAAATTCACGTGCAGTTCATTTTTTTGGCGCAGTTGCGCTCAGTTTGGGTTTAAGTCAAGCCGCAATTGCGCAAGAAGAAAATATTGAAGTGACGCCATTACAACAAGTGACTCAGCAAGAATTAGCCGCTATTTATGTGTTATCTGAAGTTTGCCCTTCACTAGTCAAAGAACAAGATCAATTTCATCAGGGTTATACAAAACTTGCCCAAGAATATATGCCTAAAGAAAAAGACGCTGTTACTGCCTTAAGTAAACTCAGCAAACAAAAAAGCTTCCAGCCAATTTTAAAAGAAGCCCGTGCCGATGCCAAAGCTGCTGGAACAGCCAAAAACCAAGCAATTTGCCAAGAATTGACAGCATATAGCAGATAATACAATTTGGTTACAATACTTTTATCAATAAGCCGATTTCTCCCATAGAAGTCGGCTGAGCTTTGCCCTAAAATGCTAGCTCTTTTGTGCATACCTCAAGTATTGGAACCTCTTAGAATGACCCCAAAAAGCGCCCTTGCTGCATTATTACTATTACCAAGCTTTTCTTATGCAGCAACTGTCTTAGCTACACCACCAGAACTCAATAACAAATCATACGTTTTGATGGATTATGAGACGGGACAAATTTTAGCTTCAAAAAATGAAAACGAAAAACTCGCCCCTGCCTCAATGACCAAAATGATGACTAGTTTCATCATTGAACAAAAGTTATTAAAAGGCGAACTCACGGAAGATGAACAAGTCCGCATGAATGAGTCTGCATGGTGTCGTGGCAGCAGCACAGAATCATGTATGTATGTTCCTTTAAATGGCACAGCAACCGTACTTGAAATGCTACGCGGAATTATCGTGCAATCGGGCAACGATGCATCTAAAGCCATGGCAGAGCACATTGCAGGTAATGAAGGCACATTCGTTCACATGATGAATGAAGAAGCCAAACGTATTGGCATGAGCAATACCCAGTTTATGAACTCTACGGGTATGCCTGCTGAAGGTCACTTTTCTACCGCAAAAGATATGGCGACTTTAGCGCAGCACATCATCCATGACAGCTCAAAATACTACCCAATTTATTCTGAAAAAGAGTTTTCTTTTAATGGAATTAAACAAGGCAACCGTAATGCCCTGTTATATACCGACCCAAGCGTGGATGGTTTAAAAACAGGTCATACCAACGAAGCGGGTTACTGCTTAACCACTTCATCTAAACGTGGCCCAATGCGTTTAATTTCGGTGATTTTTGGTGCGCCAACCATGCAAGCTCGTGCAACTCAAACTCGTGAATTGTTAGCTTGGGGTTATGCAAACTACGAAACTGTACGTGTACAGCCTGCCAACCAAGTCTTAGCTAAAGCAAAAGTATGGTACGGTAAAAGCAAAGAAGCACAAATTGGTTTGCCAGAAAACTTTAACGTGACCATGCCAAAAGGCAAAGCCAACCAAATTAAAACTCAATTGGTGGTTCAACCTAAATTGACTGCTCCTTTGAAAAAAGGTCAAGTGATTGGTAAATATGTCGCAACCTTAGATGGTAAAGTGATTGCTGAAAAACCATTGGTGGCGTTGCAGGAAGTGGAAGAAGCGGGTTTCTTTGCACGTATGCTAGACCATATCAAACAATTCTTTAGCAACTTATTCTAAGATTCATAAGCTTAGACTAAAGCGCAAAGCACACATGCCCGCATGTGTGCTTTTTTATTTTATACTGTCCTCAATCCTAAATTTATAAGCTAAAGATTTGTCCATTATGAAAAAAAATGTGCGTGCTTATTTAGAGCAAACCCCAAAAATTGACGCAAGCTGTTATGTAGATGAATTGTCGGTGGTGATTGGTGATGTGCATTTGGCCGCAAATGTATCGGTTTGGCCATTTGCCGTGATTCGTGGTGATGTTAACCATATTCGGATTGGTCAAAATTCCAATGTGCAAGATCATGCCATGCTGCATGTTAGCCATAAAAAAGCCGACAAACCTGAAGGTTCACCGCTGATTATTGGCGAAGATGTCACAGTTGGACATGGTGTGACCTTACACGGCTGCACCATTGGCAATCGGGTGTTATTGGGCATCAACACAATTGTTTTGGATGATGTCATTATTGAAGATGATGTAATGATTGGCGCAGGGTCTTTAGTGCCACCGCGTAAGCGTTTGGAAAGTGGCTATTTGTACGTGGGTAGCCCTGTGCAAAAAGTTCGTCCTTTAACCGACAAGGAAAAAGAGTTTTTGCCTTATTCTGCACGACACTATGTAAAAGTGGCGGGGAATTATCAATAATCCCCCCCTCAAAGTTCTTTTTGATTGTTGTAATTTGAGGGATTACACGTTCTGCACCGTTAATTTTAAACTCAATGTATGAATGACATGATTAATCTTATCAAATCGAGAGGCTGAATCTTGACTTAGAGTTTTATACAAAGCTTTACGGTCAATATCTGCCTCTTTTTCTATTTGTGCAATAGCTTTGACTTTGGCAACAACACCTAGCGCAAATGAGATCACATCCAGCATCACCAAATGAATCAAAGAACAAAGTACCCCTCACATCTTCCCACAACTACACAAACCTACATTTACAGTTTTAAAGAAATCCCCTTTCAACATAGCCACATCCCCCTAAATTTTGTAGAATATGCGTTTTACCCCATGGTGCTTTTCAATGACCGCTTGGACTGCTCACGTTACTGTCGCCACCGTTATCGAAAAAAACGGAAAATTCCTGTTTGTTGAAGAACATACAGAAGGTGTGACGCATAGCGTGTTTAATCAGCCTGCAGGGCATGTTGAAGCTGGCGAAAGCTTAATTGAAGCAGCAATACGTGAAACCATGGAAGAAACTGGGCATCGGGTGAAAATTAATGCCTTACTCGGTATTTATAGCTATACTCCGCCTATGTTTCCTGACCGCACCTATTATCGCTTCTGCTTTCTAGCCGAATCGCTGCAACATGATGCGCAAGCCCAGCTCGATCCCGATATTATTGGTACAGTATGGATATCTGCAGACGAACTGGCTGAATCAGCACGTGCCCGAAGTCCGTTGGTACTGAAAGCGGTTCAAGATGCGCTCAGTGGTCAATCTTATCCTTTATCGCTCATTTACGAGCACCAAAATTCTCCCCTTATTTCTAGTTTGGATGCCTAATCCTATGCAACAACGTGTCATCGTCGGTATGTCAGGTGGTGTAGATTCATCTGTTTCTGCTGCACTTCTACTTCAACAAGGTTATCAAGTTGAAGGGCTTTTCATGAAAAACTGGGAAGAAGATGACGGCACCGAATATTGCACCGCAATGGAAGATCTTGCCGATGCGCAAGCGGTGTGCGACAAGCTAGGCATTAAATTGCATACAGCCAACTTTGCGATGGAATATTGGGATCGAGTTTTTGAGCATTTTCTTGCCGAATATGCCGCAGGACGCACGCCAAACCCAGATATTTTATGTAATAAAGAAATTAAGTTCCGTGCTTTTTTAGATCACGCCATGAATTTAGGTGCAGATTTTATTGCTACAGGCCACTACGCTCGTCGTGGTGAAACGCAGTACAACTCCAAAGGTGAAGCCTACGCTCCACTGTTACGTGGTTTAGATAAAAATAAAGATCAGACCTATTTCTTACATGCAGTGCATGGTCGTGAAATCAATAAAACCTTGTTCCCTGTGGGCGAAATTGAAAAGCCGCAAGTCCGAAAAATTGCCGAAGAACTAGATTTAGTCACTGCCAAGAAAAAAGACTCGACAGGGATTTGCTTTATTGGTGAACGTCGCTTTAATGATTTCTTAAAACAATATTTGCCTGCTCAAGCTGGAAAAATTGTTTTAGACGATGGCAAAGAGGTTGGTGAACATCACGGCTTAATGTACTATACGCTCGGTCAGCGTGGCGGGATTGGTATTGGCGGCTTAAAAGGTGTTGCTGAAGGTGCATGGTTTGTCCTGCATAAAGATATTGAAAACAATCGTTTAGTGATTGGTCAAGGTCATGAACATCCACTCATGCAAAGCACTATTTTATGGAGCGAAGCAATTGATTGGGTGGCAGGTGAACAAGAAATTCCAGCGTCAGGCTTCCGTTGTACTTGTCGCACTCGCTATCGCCAAGATGATCAGGACTGTGTAATTTTCAATGATGACAGCATGCCTGGCGGTATACGTGTGGAATTTGATGAACCACAACGTGCAGTCACTCCTGGTCAAAGTGTCGTATTCTATTCAGGCGAAATGTGTTTAGGCGGTGGTGTGATTCACCATACCAATGCACCTAAACCCGATTTTATTTAAGGATTGTTTTGGATGACAGAGTTACCGTTTCAACAGTCACCAACTCTGAATGTTCGCCAAAATCGTGCCTTGGCGTTAGCGGGTGTGTTTCAAGCCACCCAGCTCACGCACATGACTGCACTCACAGGCAGACAAAGTATTGGTGAAAGCGGTAACTTTTATTTTGAGCAATTAATTAAAGCCAGTTTAAATATCCGTCCAAGTAGCAATCACAGTTCGCAAACTTTGGATTTTTTTAATCATTTGGCCGATATTTCTTTGGGTTTAAAAACGCTAGAAAGCAGCATTAACCAACCTTTTAATACTGCTCCTAAATCGCGTTTACCTAAACTATCCAATACCAAACTACCCATGTCGTATGCGATGGCACTCTTACAATTAGAAAAGAAAGTGTATAGCAATCCTAAATACGTCGAAATTATTGAGCAGTCACAGCAAAAAATCTTAAAACAACTTTCATTTTTTGATCATAACTATTTGCATCCCAGTATTATTGCCAATTTAGCCCAAACCTATGTCGATACTGCGGGACAAATTAACCCGCGCATTATGGTACGTGGCAATGCAGAAGCATTTAAGGATTCTGCACATACCAACCGAATTCGAGCTTCGCTTTTTACAGGCTTACAAATGGCACACCTTTGGCGTCAACTTGGTGGCAGTTCATGGGGCATGGTATTTAGCAAACGTAAATTATTACGTGATATTCAAGATCTGGCGCGTTTACAGTATCAGGTGGTTTAAACCATGCTGAACACGCTTTTGTTTTAGGTTTAATTCCAAAGTTTAAGGAATCGATATGAACGCTTTAACCGCACTTTCTCCATTAGATGGGCGCTATGCAAGCAAATGTGATGCTCTCCGCCCTTTCCTCTCTGAGTTTGGTTTAATCCATGCTCGTGTGACTGTTGAAGTGCGTTGGTTACAAGCGCTTGCCAATCGTCCTGAAATTACCGAAGTGCCAGCTTTCAGTGCTGCAACCAATGCTGCATTAGATGCAATTGTTGCAGATTTCTCTGAAGATGATGCTAACCGCATTAAAGAAATTGAACGCACCACCAACCATGACGTAAAAGCCGTTGAATATTTCTTAAAAGAAAAAATTGCCAACATTGATGAGTTGAAAAATGCAGGTGAATTCATTCACTTTGCTTGTACTTCAGAAGACATTAACAACTTGTCACATGCTTTAATGCTTAAAAATGGTCGTGAAGTATTGGTTGCAGCGATGCAGCAAATCATTGATTCGATTGTTGCATTGGCAGAAAAACATGCAGATCAACCAATGTTGTCACGTACTCACGGTCAAACTGCAAGCCCAACAACTTTGGGTAAAGAAATGGCAAACGTGGCATATCGTCTTGCACGTCAAATCAAACAGTTCAAGCAAGTTGAGCTTTTGGGCAAAATCAATGGTGCAGTAGGTAACTACAACGCTCACCTTTCTGCATATCCAGAAATCAACTGGCCTGCGCATTCTCAAGCATTTGTAGAGTCTTTAGGTTTAAGCTTTAACCCATACACGACTCAAATTGAGCCACACGACTATATGGCAGAATTGTTTGATGCGCTACGTCGTTTCAACACCATTCTAATCGACTTCAACCGTGACGTTTGGGGCTACATCTCACTTGGTTTCTTCAAGCAAAAACTGAAAGAAGGTGAAGTTGGTTCTTCAACCATGCCGCACAAAGTAAACCCAATTGACTTTGAAAACTCTGAAGGTAACTTGGGTATCGCCAATGCAGTCTTGGCTCACTTAGGCGAAAAATTACCAATCTCTCGCTGGCAACGCGACTTAACTGACTCGACTGTATTGCGTAATATGGGTGTTGGTTTTGCACAAAGCTTGATCGCATTTGAAGCTTGCTCTAAAGGTATTGGCAAACTTGAATTGAACGCACAACGTATTCTTGAAGATTTAGACAATGCTCAAGAAGTATTGGCTGAGCCAATTCAAACTGTGATGCGTCGTTATAACATCGAAAAACCATACGAAAAATTAAAAGCTCTTACACGTGGTCAAGCTATGACACGTGACATGATGGTAGATTTCGTGAATGGTAATGAGTTGGAAGGCGTTCCTGCAGCAGATCGCGCACGTTTAGCGACAATGACGCCTGCAACTTACACAGGTAATGCAGCTGAACAAGCAAAACAAATTCAAGATTTAATTGCTAAAATCTAATTTGTAAAAGCATTCATCACAATACAAAAATGCGAAGCTTCGGCTTCGCATTTTTATTAGAATAAAACAAATCTTCCAACTTAAACATCACATGCAAAATCAATTCCGCATTCAACATTACTGTGCTTTAGGCTTGGTTATACTCGCCATGCTTGCTGCCAGTATTCAACCACTGGAATTTGAATCGTATCTACTGCATCAGGCAGGCACAGTTTTTATGCTCGCGGCTTTATTGATTGCGTTTAAAAAAGTAGGACTGAGTTTTTCTAGCTTTGTGCTGTATTTAATATTTTTACTGATTCATATTGTCGGAGCACATTATCTGTATTCTTATGTGCCCTATAATGATTGGATTTTGCACAGCTTTGGCTTCAATTTAGATCAGAGCATGGGTTGGTCACGCAATATGTATGACCGTTTTGTGCATTTGGCTTATGGTATTTTGCTCTATCCTGTTTTATTGCGCTTGTTTGAAGTCTGGTTTCCAAAAAACAAACCTATCGTTTTATATCTTTTGGTCATTCAATTTATCATGGCAAGCAGTTTAATTTATGAATGGGTGGAATGGCTCATTGCGCTTGGCTTATCGCCAGAAGATGCTGAAAATTATAATGGTCAGCAAGGTGATATTTGGGATGCACACATGGATATGCTTTTAGCAACGATAGGAGCAATGCTGATGGGATGCTTCTACTTGATCAAGAAACCCTAACAGGATGCCTCTTTCGTACTAAATCCAAATTTATTGCCAATACCACCACCAGAAGCCAGCTAAACTTGCGACTGAAATCATCCAGATCAACACCGTTAATACTGCAGGTTTACCCGACCCCCAAAACATGGTTTTGGCAAGCCATTTTTTAAACAATACGCTGCTTAAAGTTAAGCTCGCTAAATGCACCAATACCGCAGCTAAGAATAAATTTGCTGCAAATTCATGTAGCTCTTTTAAAGTATGACTTTGGGTATAATCGGTGAAAAATCCAACCAACACAGTTAAAGGCAATGCCAACCAAATCAACAAAATACTGAATTGAAACGCACTGGAACTGCCTGACTTTAAAAACGGTAATGAAAAAAACTGCTGTGGCTGTTTCCAATCGCGTTTTACAAATTGTTGAATCATGCCTAAACGTTTAGAAATTCCTGTCGGCTGTGTGCTGTTCAACATACTCAACACCTGCCATACGATTCGTAAAGCTAAACTAATCCCCAACGTATAGCCAAAAGCCATATGTAACTGATGCCATTCTTCCGCATCACCTGTTAAGTAAGCCCCTGTAAAACTTAGCAGCATCACCACATGCAAAAAGCGAATCATTAAATCTGTAGATGTTGATTGCTTCGCGGGCACAATATTTGTTTGCATATTCAACCTATCAAGGTAGTTTTGTTCTTATCACAAAGATATAACATCAAGCTGAATTGAAAATTAAGATGCTTAAATCAAAGACCCTATATTTTTGAATAAAAGTGAATAAAAAAATTGCGCTCAATTGAGCGCAATTTTTAGATAAATTTTAGAAGTTAGATAATCTCTATTACAGTTTAGGATCACGAATTTGTAGCAAACTGCTGTTGGCTTTGCTTAGACTATCAACCAGTTTATTCATCACCGCAGGAATCAGGCTGTCTGCCATTTGTGCAGCTTGCAAACCCAGTTTTTCACCCAAAGTTGGCTTTTTACGAGTTTGAATCACATAAATATCATGCTGTGGCAATAAGCTCAGTAAGTATTCATCTGAGGTTTGTAGCTTGTCTACCAAGTTTAAATCCAGTGCATCCTGACCATACCAATGCTCACCTGTCGCCACTTTTTCAACATTCAGTTGTGGACGGTATTTTTCGACAAAGTGCTTAAATAGTACGTGAGTTTGTTGCAATTCCTCTTCAAACTTAGCCTTGCCTTCTTCGGTATTTTCACCAAACATGGTCACAGTGCGCTTGTATTGACCTGCTGTGTACATCTCAAAATCTATATTTTTTTCTTTGAGCAAGCGATTAAAGTTCGGTACTTGTGCCACTACTCCAATAGAACCCAAAATGGCAAATGGCGCTGACACAATTTCTGAACCTATACATGCCATCATATAGCCACCACTTGCTGCGACTTTATCGACGCAAATCGTGAGATGGAAACCTGCATCACGCAAACGTACCAATTGTGCAGCTGCAAGCCCATAACCATGCACCATACCGCCTGGACTTTCCAAACGTACCACAACACGGTCACGTCCAGCTTTGGCCGTTGCCAAAATTAGGGTGATTTCTTCACGCAATTGCTCTACAGCAGACGCAGCAGTATCACCTTTAAAATCTAAGACATAAATTTTTTGATTGTTCTTTTTACGGGCGCGCGCTTCACGTGCCATTTGTTGCGAAAGTTGTAATAACTCGAGTTTAGATGCCGTGGTTTGCGCAATTTTTTTTCGTTGTTCATTAATTCGCGCATTCAAATGACTAATCCGAATTTCGGCAGGAAGTTTAGGTAAATGAAATAACATAAAAATGAGTTCTCAATTTAATTCGGTTTATTAGGACTACATTAGGTCAATTTCGACTTTTTCAATACTTTTTCTATCTTAAAGCAGCTTCTTTTTGAATCAATCGTAAATATCGTTTAGAAATCTGCCGAACAGCCATTAAACGTACAGCAAACCAAATTTGCCCCTGGTAGCAAATCCCAATAATAAGTGCGTTGATCGGCCACCAACCAAACAGTAGAAAACTACCTCTACGCTCATGATCTGAAGGTGTAAGCATTGAATAGAAACACACTAAACCTACGCAGAAACACATCACGAAGAGAAATTCACCTACTGCACTGTGCAAGAACGGTAACTTATTTTTTTGTTGTGCTTTTACATAGCGATAAAACTTAAATTTAGCATTGGCATCGATATAGTCTCGCCAAGCCTGCCGAAAATCAGGATCACTTACTTGCTGCTGTACCCTAAAATAAACAACTAGCACTATCACACCTGAAACTATCACAAATTGATCATACAACCAACGATGATAATTGCTCATATTGGGGCTTTGAGAGGTTGGAAACCACCCATCATGGCTAAAAAACGTTGCCAATAAAATACTCAGCAAAACCAAAAGTGCTGCTATCGTCTCTGCACTATGTTGAAATCCAAACAAGGCATCGATTATTTTTTTCGTGGCTTGGCGTGCTGGTTTTGCCTGTTGTCGTTCTTCTTGTGAAGGAAACTGCATTTTTTATTTTCGCTGCGCGTACAAAACAATCAATACTATAACAAAAAAACAGAATCCTAAGATTCTGTTTTAATAGCTTTCAGGACTTAAGCAGATTAACCAAAACGCCCTGTAATATACGCTTCTGTTAATTGATGGTCTGGCTGAGTAAATACTTTTTCAGTCGCATTCACTTCAATCAAATCACCCAAATGGAAGTATGCGGTACGGTCAGATACACGCGCTGCCTGTTGCATTGAGTGCGTTACAATCGCAATCGTATATTGAGTAGAAAGTTCAGAAATTAGCTCTTCTACTTTTGCCGTTGCAATTGGGTCAAGTGCCGAACATGGTTCATCCATCAAAATTACTTCTGGACTTACCGCAATGGTACGCGCAATACAAAGACGTTGTTGCTGACCACCAGAAAGACCTGTGCCTGGTTGATTCAAACGATCTTTCACTTCATCCCACAAACCTGCTTTACGCAAGCTGTTTTCTACAATTTCTTCTAAATCGTACTTATCACGTGCTAAACCATGCAGTTTAGGGCCATAGGCTACGTTTTCAAAAATTGATTTTGGGAATGGGTTTGGTTTCTGGAACACCATGCCCACTTGTGCACGCAATAACACCACGTCTAAGTTCGGATCGTAAATATCTTGGTTATCCAACATTACTTTACCCGTCACACGACAGCTATCAATCGTGTCGTTCATACGGTTTAAAGTACGCAAGAAAGTCGATTTACCACAACCCGATGGACCAATAAATGCAATCACTTCATTTTCATAGATATTTAAATCAATACCTTTGATGGCTTCAGACTCACCATAATACACATGCACGTCATTGGTGCTTAACTTTACATTTGAAGATTTCGCTTCATTTTTGCTTGAAGTTTGCGTATCAAATTGTGAAACAAACGAAGTCGATGATTGCTTCTGTTCTACATCGGTAGATGTAAATTGGCTTTGTTGTGGATTCACTTGCTTATCCTGTTCTAAGGAATTCGGTTTTTCTGTGCTTACTACAGTATTCATATTCTCTGCCCTCAATTACCAGCGTACTTCAAACTTCTTACGTAACCAAATTGCAAGGCTGTTTAAGCCAATCATTAGCGCAAGTAGTACGATAATGGCTGCAGCGGTACGTCCCTCGAAGAAGTTACGCAATTCATTACCCTGCCATAAGAAAATTTGCACAGGTAACGCAGTAGATTGATCAAGTGGAGTTGCTGGTACACTGGCAACGAAAGCACTCATACCAATTAATAACAATGGTGCGGTTTCACCTAAAGCTTGTGCGACACCAATAATTGCACCCGTTAAAATACCCGGCAATGCAAGTGGGAGTACGTGGTGGAACACAGTTTGTAAACGAGAAGCACCCAAACCTAAAGCAGCTTGACGAATAGACGGTGGCACTGCTTTTAATGATGCACGCGTGGTAATAATCACGGTTGGTAAAGTCATTAAACTCAGTACCAAACCACCGACCAATGGTGCAGACAATGGTAAATGCATCCAACCAATAAAGATCGCAGCACCCAACAAACCAAATACAATAGAAGGTACAGCGGCCAAGTTATTGATGTTCACTTCAATAATATCAGTAATCGCATTTTTTGGCGCAAATTCTTCTAAGTAAATTGCTGATGCAACACCAATTGGAATCGAAATAAAGATCACAATCAGCATCATGAATAATGAACCCATGAATGCACCTGCCAAACCAGAAGTCGCTGGAGAACTACGTGAGTCTGGGCTAACAAAAATATTGGTATTGAAAGTACTTTCAATAATACCTTGTGATTCGAGCTGATCTGCCAATTGACGTACTTCAGGGCTTAATTGTTGCTGCTCATCTGGTAAGCTGCGGTCAATCTTGCCTTCTAACCATACATCAACGTTCGCATCTGCAAGCACTTTCACTTCTTTGGTTTGACCAATTAAAGAAGGATCAGCCAAGACCATGTCACGAACACGGTATGCTTCAGAACTGGTATATAAGTAACCAAGATCATCACGCTGAGCTTCAAGCGCTTTGTCTTTCGCCACAATACCATTCACGATTACAGCATCCCAATCGACCATACCCATTTCGGTTTGCCACGCAATCATACGGTCTTCGTATTGTGCTGGTGACTCGCCTGCAATCGCCTTAGGTTTTGGACCTGCATTGACAATCGCTGGATCGAAGTAAATTGGAAGGCTCATGCTGCTTTGCCAGAACGCAGGCAAACCTTTAGATAAGATACTGCCGAATAACAATACGACAAAGAATAAACCTGCAATAACTGCCGAGAAACCCATCAAGCGGAAGGTTTTTTCCTTACGATGACGCTTACCCAATGAACTGGCGATGGTTTTTTTACGTTGTTCACGTAATTCGGCAGCAGCTTGTGGATCTAACTGATCCAAAGACGATGTATTTGAAGTACTCATTAGTCGTATTGCTCACGATATTTACGCACGATGTATAGTGCAACAATGTTCAAACCTAAGGTAATCACGAACAGGGTCAAACCAAGTGCGAAAGCAACCAATGCCTGCGGACTTGCGAAATCTGTATCACCTGTTAATTGGTTCACAATCGTAATCGTAACCGTAGATACCGCTTCTAATGGGTTTGCGTGTAGTAAAGGACTATTACCTGCAGCCAACACCACAATCATGGTTTCGCCAATTGCACGTGACGCAGCAAGTAAGAATGCACCAATCACCCCTGGTAATGCAGCTGGCATCACCACGCGACGAATGGTTTCAGATTTGGTTGCACCCAAGCCTAAAGAACCATCACGCAGCGCACGCGGCACTTGCGTAATAATGTCATCAGACAATGAAGATACAAAAGGAATAATCATGATGCCCATCACTAAACCAGCGGTTAATGCACTCGTGGCATTAATATCTAGTCCAATGATTGCACCCGCAGTTTTAAGGAACGGGCCGATGATCATCATGGCAAATACACCGTACACAATGGTCGGAATACCTGCTAAAACTTCAATGGTCGGCTTTGCCCATGCACGGAATTTAGGCGATGCATATTCTGCAAGGTAAATGGCGATCATTAAACCAATAGGTACTGCAACTAATAAAGCAATACCACTCACCATCAATGTACCCCACAGTAATGGAAGTAAACCATAACTGCCATCTGCACTACCCGATGTGCTAAAACCAGGGTTCCAGACTGTACCAAAGAAGAAATCCAGTGGGCTAACGAAACTAAAGAATCGCATCGCTTCACTGAACATGGACATCACAATACCAACCGTAGTTAGAATCGCAACACCAGAACATAATGCCAAAGAAATGTTGATGATTTTTTCAACTTGGTTACGTGCGCGGAATTGTTGTGAAACACGTTTCTTTGCCCACAGCAAACCAAATAAGGCCGCACAGATCACCACCGCAAGTTTGGCATAAGAACCAATGGTTTCAATTTTCGCTAATTGCTCTGCCGCTGCAACTTCGTATGCAGCAGGTGTATCACTTACACCAAAACCAGATGCAATGGCTTGTACGCGATCAACCAAAACACTTGTACTTGCAGGGTCTAGGCTTGCAGCAATGTGCGCTGGCACATTATTAATTACCACTTGCTCTAGAATACTTGGTTCAACCAAGTTCCAAACAATCAAAATTAAAAAAGCAGGAATACCACACCATAATGCTACCAACGCGCCATAATATCCTGGGCGTGAATGTAACATTGCAGAGTTATTTCCCTTACCTGCTAGGTTACGGCTCTTGCTTAACCCGATTTGATAGGCTACGGCGATAATCGCCAATAACACACCTATGAGTAGCAGATTCATGTATTCTCCACTGTTTTTTCAATTTGTGTTTTTGAAAAAACATTTCTTAGCAAAAAGCCGATGGCAGGTTGTTCCCTGCCATCAGCTGCTTTAACTCAAATTACTTAACCGCTTTACCAGCTTTGAAGTTAGCAAGAACTTGTGCACGCTCTTTGTCAGACATAGAGATCAAACCTGCTTTGTCTAATTTAGAACCTTTACCAGATACTTTCTTGCTCAAGAAGTATTCAGTAAATTGCGGTAAACCTTTGATTGATTTAAGGTGCTCACCTTTCACGTAGAAGAACAATGGACGTGATACAGGGTAAGAACCATTTAAAATTGTGTTTTCAGATGGCGCTACGTTGTTTACAGTTGCAACACGTAAACGGTCACGGTTTTGGTCATAGAAACCTAAGCCGAATACACCTACTGCGCTTGGAGAAGTTTTCAAACGTGCCAGTGTTTCTGTGTAGTCACCCGCGATTTCGATTACACGACCATCCTTACGGAAAGTAGTACACGCTTTCTTTTGCGCATCTTTGTCTAATGCTTTGATTGCAGCATAAGCTTCACAGCCTGCATCAACCATTTTTTCTTGGAACACTTCACGTGTACCGTGGTTAGACGCTGGAATTACAAGTGTAATAGGCTCGTTTGGAAGTGTTTTGTCAATTTGGTTCCAACGTGTATATGGGTTAGCAACCATTTTACCTTTAGATGGTAATTGAGCTGCAATTGCTGCATATACATGGTAAGGCTTTAATTTGTAAGCCGCTTTGTTTGCGTTAGAAGCAAATACGATACCGTCGTAACCAATTTTAATTTCTAAAACTTGGTTTACGCCTACTTTTTTACAAGCAGCTAATTCTGAATCTTTAATTTTACGAGATGAGTTCGCGATGTCGATTGTGTTATCACCCACACCTGTACAGAACTGCTTCAAACCACCTGAAGAACCGCCTGAACCAACAACTGGAGTTTTGAATTGTGGGAAAGTATTACCAAATTCTTCTGCTACAATACTTGCGTATGGTAGAACGGTTGAAGAACCCGCGATTTGGATGGTGTCACGAGCTGCGTTAGCAGTTGTTACAGCTGCTGCAGATACGGCTAAAGCAATGGCGATGTTAGTAAAGCGCATTCTGTTCTCTCTCATAGTATGCAAGTTCGGAGTACGTCACTTGTTATTAAGTTTTGTACTTATTTCGATAACTGCATTGTGGTTTTATAATATGACAACCATGTTACAGCTTTGTTACGCTTTGGTTATATTTGCTTTTCGTATCTGAAATAATTTTTAAATGATTTAAAATCAATAACTAATAAAACACTAGAGTGCTTATTTTTTTCAGTATTTAAATTTCAAATTGTAATAATTCATGCCAATGTCATCATTATTTATGGTTTTTTCTACCAAAATTGATGGTTTATTCGCCAATTGCGTAATTTTTATGACATCCGCAGTGCATTATTTGAGCCCAAAACACCCAATCCATCACAAAATTCAAGCAAGAACGGTACAACACTTCACTGCAATATTTTTAATCAGACACAAAAAAAGCCACCGTAGTGACTTCTTTTGTTGTATTTCATAACAATCTGAATAATGAAAGCATTAGTCGATTGGTGGCGTATAAGTACCCGCGACAATCGCATCTTTAATGCGATCTGCTTCTGCCAATACTAGGCCTAACAAGTTTTTCACGTTTTCAAGTGTTGCCACTGGACTTAAAGTCGTCATCTTCAATGATTGAACATTACCGACTTTAGTTACACCAATATTGGCCTCACCACGTGCAAATAATTCATCTGCCACGTTTTGGTTCAAGCTATCCAAGAACTCTGCAGGATAACCTTCAGGCACAACACGGAACAACACTGAAGCAAATTGTGGTTCAACCAACAATTCTAAACCTGCAGTCGCTTTAATATAATCAGCAACGTCACGGGTTAGCTTCACACCATGATCAATCATAGAACCGTAAAGCTCTTCACCTAATGCTTCAATCGTCATCCAAAGTTTCAACGCATCAAAACGACGCGTTGTTTGCAATGACTTAGACACCAAGTTTGGTACGCCATGTTCTTCATCATAAGCAGAGTTCAAATATTCTGCTTCATAGTGCATGAAACGATAGTTCGCTTCATCTTTCAGTAAGAACGCACCGCACGAAATAGTTTGGAAGTAATGCTTATGGAAATCCAGTGTCACAGAATCAGACAGCTCAATACCATCAAGCATGTCACGATGACTGTTAGAAAGAATTAATGCACCACCCCAAGCTGCGTCAATGTGCATCCACGCGCCATATTGATTAGTGATGTCACGAATCTTTTTAAGCGGATCAATCGCGCCTGCATCAGTTGTACCTGCAGTCGCAACCACACACGCAACGATCTTACCTTCAGATTTTAAATGCGCCATGGTTTGCTCAAGTGCAACCACGTCCATTTGTGCATTTTCATTAACAGGTACAGTAACAACCGATTGGAAGCCCATACCCATCATCGCCATGTTCTTTTGCACAGAGAAGTGTGCATTTTCAGAACAAATGACTTTCACATTACGCATTGCATCGCTTGGAATACCATCGCGCTGAACAGACCACGGATTACCGTTTTCATCTTTCCAGTTCTTTGCAATACACGCATCACGCGCCAATAACACACCCATCAAGTTAGACTGCGTACCACCTGAAGTGAACACGCCCGCTTGACCTGCACCATAGCCAACTTTTTGACGTAACCAGTCAATTAGTTGTACTTCCATCAATGAACCTGCAGGGCTTTGATCCCAAGAGTCCATAGATTGGTTGGTTGCGTTAATGAGAACTTCTGCAATTTGGCTTGCCACCATAGTTGGACAATGCAAATGTGCCAAAGAATGTGGATGATGAACTTTTAAACTTTTGTTTAAGAAAAGCTCAACCATGCGTTCCAATGACTTTTGTACACCCAAACCTTGTTTTGCAGGCTGGAAAGAAATCGCTTCACGCAATTCTTTAATGCTGCCGCCTGTGTACATTTTGTCATTTTGCAACCATGCCGCGACTGCTTGAGTCGCTTGTTCCATTGCTGCACTGTAGTCAGCAATGGATTGAGCATCATTGCAGAGTAACGCTTTACGATGTTCTGCAAAATCTACCATAAACTTATGCGCCTCGAACTGCGACTAACGCTTCAGCAACTGCTTTCTTGAAGCGAGCGATGACTTCTACACACTCTTCTTGAGTAATGATGAGTGGACAAAGTAAACGGATTACCGTACCACCACGACCACCTTTCTCAAGCAACAATTTGTTGTCAAAACATGCAGCTTGAACAGCAGCAGCCAATTGAGAGTCTGCTGGATAAGCACCTAAACGGTCTTTTTCTTGGCGCTCATCTACAATTTCGATACCAATCATTAAACCGCGACCACGCACGTTACCAATACATGGGAATTCAACAGCTAATTTTTTCAATTCAGCTTGTAAGAACTCACCACGCTCTTGCGCGTTTTGTGCAAGGTTTTGTTCTTTAATGGTTTTAAGCACCACAAGACCAGTACCCATTGCCAATTGGTTACCACGGAAAGTACCCGTGTGACCTGCTGGCTGCCATGCGTCAAACTTACGTTTAATTGCAAGTACCGCCAATGGCAAACCGCCACCAACAGCTTTAGACATTACAATCACGTCTGGCTCAATACCTGCATGTTCAAATGCAAACATTTTGCCTGAACGTGCAAAGCCCGCTTGAACTTCGTCTAAAATTAAAACGATGTTGTGCTTTTCAGTCACTTCGCGGATTTTTTTCAACCATTTAATTGGTGCAGTTACTACACCGCCTTCACCTTGAATTGCTTCAAGAATCACAGCTGCGGGCTTAGTTACACCGCTTTCTACATCTTCAATGAAGTTTTCAAAATAATACGTTAAAGCATCTACACCCGCTTCACCGCCAATACCAAGTGGGCAGCGGTATTCATGCGGATATGGCATAAATTGAACACCAGGCATTAAACCATTGACTGCGTTTTTTGCAGACAAGTTACCTGTCATCGCCAATGAACCATGAGTCATACCATGATAGCCACCTGAGAAGCTGATGACCGAGCTACGACCTGTATAGGTTTTTGCAAGTTTAATAGCTGCTTCTGTGCCATCTGCACCTGTCGGACCACAGAACTGCAAGCAGTATTCTTCTTGACCACCAGGCATGTGTGAAAGTAACGCTTCAGTAAAAGCATCTTTCAAAGGTGTCGTTAAATCTAGGGTATGTAATGGCAAACCACTCGCTAAAGTGTCTTGGATGCTTTGAACCACCGCAGGATGGTTATGGCCCAATGCCAAGGTTCCTGCCCCAGCCAAACAATCTAGGTACTCAGTACCTTCAACATCGGTAACCCAACAACCCAGTGCTTTCGCTATCGCTAACGGTAATTTACGAGGATAACTACGCACATTCGATTCCATCTGACTTTGGCGAGTCAAGTAGTATTCGTTTGTGGAATGGTTGGCAGGGTTTACAGAAGTAACGCTCATATCGAATTACCATCTCTGATATGGGTTGAAAGAAATAAGTCTGGTGACTTGCGGTCCTTTGACTCGGTGCTTTTTTGATCTAGCGAGATAGAGTTTTGTTCTTCAAGACTAGGAAGCGGGATAATACCTAATTTTTCTAGAAAATAAACAGGTTTAACCCAAATATTGCCTAATTTCATCGAAAAAACATATCTTGCAGATGATTCGATTGAATTATCATCTTACATTGTGACAAAGGAAAGAAAATTTAACTCTTTCCACTTCCTTTATACGTTTTTTTGCACAATCTCTCAAGTCATGCAGCATTTATTTTCAAAATAGTATAGATCATTATTTTTATTGAATTTTATAAATGCTTTTTTGCTGCAATTTTTAACGCATATTTTACAAAGCCACCACAAATTCAACTAAAAATCCTCACAAAGCAAAGTTACTATTTAAATCAATTCAAACGCTTTTCATAAATCCTGATCCCCTGAATAATAGGTCAAAATATGCGCTTACTTTCTCTCGCTGCTACCCTGTTGGCTGTTGGTGCTGCAAGCACTGCTTTTGCCCAACAAAATGAATCTTTAAATTACAATATCGTCAATGTTCAAGCCGAAGCTACACGCGAAGTTTCAAATGATCAAATGCACGCTGTGTTATATATTGAAAAAAGTCACAAACAGCCTGCTGAACTTGCATCACAAATTAACCAGTTAATGAGCCAAGCCATTGCAACTGCACGTAAGTATCCACAAGTGAAAGTTGAAACAGGTTCGCAAACCACCTATCCAATTTACGACAATGACAGTCGCAAGTTAAAAGAATGGCGTGGTCGTGCAGAAGTACGGGTACAAAGCACCGATTTTAAAGCCGCAAGCCAGTTGGTGAGTGAGCTACAACAAAACTTTCAGACCCAATCAATTAATTTTAGCGTGTCGGATGCACAACGCAAAAAAGTTGAAAACGAGTTGATGGTCGAAGCGTCTAAAAACTTTCAACAACGTGCGCAAATGTTAAGTCAGGCTTGGAATAAATCGGGCTATAACTTGGTTAATTTGAACCTAAACACCAATTCTTATTTTCCGCAACCTGTTATGCGCGCGAGTATGGCTAAATTTGCTGTCGCAGAAACGGCTGTAGCTGATCAAGATATGGCAGCAGGTGAATCTAAAATTACAGTCAATGCAAATGGAACGATTCAGTTTAAATAAACCTGAAGCATGACATGAATTGCTTAAGTAATAAAAAACCGCTTGGATATTCCAAGCGGTTTTTTTTGATAACTTCAATTGAATGATAACTTACAGCATCATCAATAAATCGCCATGTGATTGCGGTGAATCATCTCCAACGAACGTGCCTCGCCTAACACCTGATGCACTTTGTCAGAAGCCAAGCCTTTGACCAAGTCAGCTGAACGCGAACTAAAATTAACACGTCCCACAGCGACACGATGACCCTGTGTATCTACACACTCCACCACATCGCCACGTTCAAAATGCCCTTCTACGGCTTTAACACCCACAGGCAATAAACTGCGGTGGTTTTCTTTAATGGCTTTGACTGCGCCATCATCAATCACCAAACGTCCTGCTGTTTGTAAGTGTGCCGCCAACCACTGTTGATGCGCCGTAATACGGTCATTGTCGGTAATGAACAGCGTACCCAACATTTCGCCCGCCATTAAACGCGCAAGCACGTTGTCACTTTCACCACTGGCAATTAAAGTTGGACAACCCGATTTAGCCGCTAAACGCGCTGCACGGACTTTGGTCAGCATGCCGCCGCGCCCGAACTTGCCGCCACCACCTGCCATATCAAACAGACTTTCATCTAAAGCACGTACAGTATGGAACAGTTTTGCATTTGGATTAGAACGTGGATCGGAGTCAAACATACCTTGTTGATCGGTCAAAATAATCAACAAATCTGCATGTACCTGCCCTGCTACCATCGCAGCCAAAGTGTCATTATCACCAAAGCGAATTTCATCAGTAGAGACTGTGTCATTTTCATTGATGACAGGAATCACGCGCCATTCAATCAGGTTTTGCAATGCATCACAGGAATTTAAATAACGACGACGATCTGCCAAATCATCATGGGTTAATAGGACTTGTGCAGTTTGAATCTGGTGTTTTTCCAGCACACTTGACCAAGTCTGAATCAGACCCATTTGACCAATGGCAGCGCATGCCTGAAGACTGGGTAGATCGGTGGGTCGATGCTCAAGTTTCATTCGCACCATACCTTCAGCCACAGCTCCCGATGACACTAAAATAATTTCGTGTCCAGCATTGTGTAGATCTGCAATTTGTCCCGCCCAATGCGAGATTGCATCCAAATCTAAACCTTGCCCATTGGCTGTGAGTAAAGATGATCCGATTTTAACAACGATTCGTTTACAACCCTTGAGCTGACGTTGCCCATCTACCACTTCTATCATCTTGTCCTCAGTCACTTTTTGTAGCGCTTAGCGTACGTAGTACACTTCTACTTCGCCATCTTCACCATCATCGTCTTCGTCATCATCGCCCAGCATACCTGCAAGACGTTGCTGACGGCGCATCTCACGATACGCTTCTTTCGCGGCAATGGTTTGTTCACGTGTTTCAGCTTCCAGCTGATCACGGAATGCTTTCATTTCTGCTGCGTACTCAGGATCTTCAACTTCGCGTTCGCGTTGTTGTTCAATTTGATCCATCAAGTAATACACCACTTGCTGTGTACCCTCAGACATTAAACCTGAAGTTTTGAACACAGGGCCATCCCACTGCAATTCTTCAAGAATGTGTTTACACCATTCTTCACGTGAATCTTCAGGAAGTTGATCAAGTTTATTCAACACCAACACGATTGGTAACTTTGCCAAAGTTGGAGAGAATTTTTCCAACTCTTGCAGAATTGCTTTGGCATTGTACGCAGGATCAGAACCATCAATAGGTTGAACATCCACAATGTGCAACAAAATACGAGTACGCGCCAAGTGTTTCAGGAAGCGAATCCCCAAACCTGCGCCTTCTGCTGCACCTTCAATCAGTCCTGGAATATCTGCCATGACAAAAGAACGATGACGATCTGCATCCACCACGCCTAAATTTGGCACCATGGTGGTAAATGGATAGTCAGCAACTTTTGGTTTTGCCGCAGACACGGCACGAATAAAGGTCGATTTACCCGCGTTTGGCATGCCTAGCAAGCCTACATCGGCAAGGACTTTCAACTCCAAACGGATTTCACGGAATTCACCTTTGGTACCATGCGTGAATTTACGCGGTGTTCGGTTGGTAGATGATTTAAAGTGAGTATTCCCTAAACCACCATCACCGCCTTGAGCGACCAATACTTTCTGACCGCTTTCGACTAAATCTGCAATAATATCGCCAGAGTCTGTATCTACAATGGTTGTGCCCACTGGAACGGTCAAAACGACAGATTCACCGCCACGACCTGCACAGTTTGCGCCCGACCCGTTTTTACCACGTTCAGCGCGAAATTTACGGGTATAACGATAATCTACAAGGGTGCTTGCGTTGTCGTCGGCTTGAATAAAAATACTGCCGCCACGACCACCATCACCGCCATCTGGCCCACCAAATGGTACAAATTTCTCTCGGCGAAAACTGGCTACGCCATTGCCACCGTCGCCAGCCTCTACGGTAATGACTGCTTCATCAACAAAGCGCATCTTGCCAATCCTCTAAAAACTTTAAAAGCCGTATATTCTGCCATATTTTAGAGAATTTCTCGAATTATATTTATGCAATCGTATACAGAGCTGCTTTTTATCGCTGATTGTTCAAAACACTCATTCCTTTTAGCAATGATATGATCGTTTTTTCTTATTTCTCCTTCCTCATCTAAGTTCTTATAGTGCTTTAACCCTTGTTTGCTTTCTGCCGCCATGTCTAATGCTGTTGCCACCACAACTACGCCTGCTTTATCACCTAAATTTGTTTTGCTCATGGCAACCGCCTGTGGCTTGTGTGCAGGGTCGGCGTATTTTAATCAGCCTTTAATTTATTCAATTGAAAAAAGTTTAGGAATTAGCACCAGTCAGGCAGGCTTTGCTGTGGTTTTAGCACAAATAGGTTATGGGCTGGGTTTAATGTTACTCGTGCCTTTGGGTGACTTGCTGAATAAGCGTAAATTGATTGTCAGCCTGATGGTTTTTGCTGCGTTTTCTCAAATTTTGCTGTCTTTTAGCAGCAATTTAGCCATGCTGTATTTCTTTACCGTATGTGCCACTTTTGGTGCGATTTCTGCACAAGTGCTTATTCCATTTGCATCTAGCATCAGTCCACCTGAATCGAGTGCTGCCATTGTCGGCAAATTGATGAGTGGCTTGGTAATGGGGATTATTTTATCGCGCACTTTCGCGGGTTTTGTATCGACCTATTGGTCTTGGGAAGCTGTCTATTTCAGCAGCGGCATCATCACCCTACTTTTTGCAGGCTTAATGTGGACAAAACTTCCCTCTACAGCTGCCAATAAAAATTTGACTGTGGCAGGCATTTATCGTTCTTTAATTCAGTTGGCTATAACCCAACCACATTTAATTCGTAGAGCATGCGCGGGCGCTTTGGGCTTTGCCATTTTGTCCTTGGTTTTTACTTCCATGACTTTTGTTTTAGCCAATCCGCCTTATTATTTTAGTGATTTTCAAATTGGGCTTTTTGGTTTATTGGGTGTGATTGGAATTTTCTCGTCAAGTTGGTCGGGTAAAACGGTCGGCAAAGGTCGTGAGAATTTTGTCGCAATATTATGTATTGGCTTGATGTTGTTTTCTTGCATTCCACTCTTTTTTGCACAGCAGAATATTGTGGCTTATGCCGTTGGCGTATTGATGAGTTATTTTGGTCTAACTGCTTTTCACGTATTGAATCAAAACTTGGTGTACCGAATTGATGCCACCGCACGTTCCCGCATTAATGCGGTATATATGACTATTTATTTTTCAGGTGCAGCACTTGGTTCACTGACGGCGGTCTACGCATGGCAACACCGGGGCTGGATGGGTTGTGTTGTCAGTATTTTGGTATTTGCCATCGGGATTTTGCTGATTGATCGTTATGATTTTTCACATCGACGCACTATTTAATCATCCAGAATGTGCTTTGGAGTAGGAACATCTATAGCGACTTCCCTAAAAGATGAGTAATCCATTAGTGAGAAGATTGCTGTGAAGTTTCAGGCAAATGCTGTTCTAAATACTCAATCAGTTGATTCACTCTTGCTGCAATTTGTGAGCCTTCAAAAGTGAGTTGATATTCCACTTTAGGCGGCACCGTTGGGTAAACTGTACGTAAAATTAACCCATCTTGCTCAAGAGTTTTCAGGGTTTGCGCCAGCATTTTTTCACTCACCCCTTCAATGCGCTGTCTTAGCTCACTAAAGCGGTGCAAACCTTCGCTTAAACAATGCAACACCAACATTGACCATTTATTGGCTAAATGTTCTAAACGAATCCGTGATGGACAATCTTTAGCAAGGACTTGCCCGAGTAAGTGACTGGTTGCATATTGCATAACGGTATCCTTCTGTTATTTCTATTGTTCAGGCTTTGAAAGCTTGAAAGCAAAATCAAATCTACTTACTTTTTAGCATAGACTTTATTTTGGTAAGTTTAGGATAGCGTATTAGGTGGAAATTTCAACACTCATCCTTATATTTAAGAATGAAATAAATGCAAAAAAAAGAGCTTCATTTGAAGCTCTTTTTGATTTTAAATTCTGTATCTACAAATTATGCATTTGTTTCAGCAGGAACTTTAGGATAGCTTACGCCGCCCATTTGTTCAGCAATACGCAATACTTGGCAGCTATAACCCACTTCGTTGTCATACCAAACGTAAGCAGTTAAACGGTTGCCTGAAGTAATGGTTGCTTGCGCATCAAATACACCTGCAGTACGCGAACCAATGAAGTCACTTGAAACCACTTCAGTCGAGTTGGTATAACCAATTTGACCTTGAAGATTAGAGTGAATTGAAATTTGACGAATGTATTCGTTCACTTCTTCACGATCTACTTCTTTCTCAAGCGTTAAGTTCAAGATTGCAAGTGATACGTTTGGCGTTGGAACACGTACAGAGTTACCTGTTAATTTACCTTGTAATGCAGGCAATGCTTTCGCAACAGCTTTCGCTGCACCTGTTTCGGTAATAACCATGTTCAATGTTGCTGCGCGACCACGACGATCAGCCTTGTGATAGTTATCAATCAAGTTTTGGTCGTTAGTGAATGAGTGAACAGTTTCAACGTGACCATTCACAACAGTGTACTTGTCATGCAACACTTTTAAAGTTGGTGTAATTGCGTTTGTTGTACAGCTTGCTGCAGAAATAATGGTATCTTCATCAAGAATGTCTGCTTGGTTAACACCGTACACCACGTTTTTCATGTCACCTTTACCAGGTGCAGTTAAAATTACGCGTGCAGCACCTGGGCATTGAAGGTGTTGTGCAAGACCTTCTGCATCACGCCATTTACCTGTGTTGTCAATCACCAATGCATTGTTGATGCCATAAGCCGTATAGTCTACTTCAGATGGGTTAGACGCATAGATCACTTTAATGAAGTTACCATTTGCGATAATTGCTTCATTTTCTTCATCTACAGAAATCGTGCCTGCAAATGGACCGTGAATAGAGTCACGACGCAATAAAGACGCACGTTTTTCTAAATCACCATCAGACGATTTACGTACCACAATTGCTTTAAGGTTTAAGCCACGGCCAAGACCAGATTGACCAATGATTAAACGCGCAAGGATACGACCAATACGACCAAAACCGTAAAGTACAACATCTTTGCTTTCTACAGTTGTTGGATTGCCCGCTAAAGATTTCACAGCGTCTGCAACAAATGCATTTACATCGCCGCCTTTTTCTTTATATTCAACAGCAAGTTTACCTAAGTCGATTTCTGCTGAACCGATGTTGTCTACTTTTGCCAAAGCTTCAAGCAATGGGAAAGTGTGAACAACTGAAAGTTCTACGTCCATCATACGAGTACGACGGTGTGCTTTCAAAATTTGAATCACAGAACGGTTAACTAAAGAACGACCAAAAACTGAAACCATGATATTTTTTTCACGGTACAACTGACCGAGTAAAGCAATCATACGTTCCGCGATTTCTTCACGGTTTTTCCAGCGACCTTGGTGCTCTGCGTGTAGGGCGATGATAGTCTCTTTGCTCACAGATACGTCCTCTAATTAATTGTATATCTAGGCATGAATTTCAAAACCCGATAATTGTAATGGAATTGTCGTCAAGATTGAATCAAAAGCTGGCATTGACCTGACTATTTTCTTATATATTCACTATAAATTCATAAAATAGTTGTAATTATTTTTGTGATTTTACTTTTTTCATTCAATGTTCAATTTTTCAGGCCAAAAACTTGGCAGGTATATTTAAGCTTCATCTGCTTTTTCTATACCTTAAATTCAAAAAAGATCATTTTTTCAAACTAAGATGTATCGGCAAACCTTTAAACCATCTTCTTTGTATTTCTACAGAAGTATGCCAATAGATTTTTAAGATATTTATCGCTCTGATTGCTGCTCTATCTTCTGCTGTAAATCTTGCTGATTCTGTTTTTGCTTTCTTAAATGCAAACAACCTTCCATTACCAGCAACGCCACCGCCAACCAAATTGGAATATAGGTCAGCCATTCCCCTGCTTCTATTCGCTCACCCAATAACATTGAGGCAAAAGCCAACAGCACAGGTTCTAAATAACTCAATAAGCCAAAAATCACAAAAGGCAAATAACGACTGGCCAAAATATAACTACCCAGCCCTAATGCACTTAAAAAACCCAGTCCCAATACCGCCCAAATTAAATGGGTAAAATTTGCAATGACTTGCAAACTGTCACTATAGACAAAGGCCAAATACAGCGAAATAGGAATCACGAGCAGCAAATCCCACCAAAACCCGCCCAAGTGATCGGTTTGAAAGACCCGACGTAAAAAGAAATATAAAGGATAGGCAAATGCCACATATAAGGTTTCCCACGCCACCGTGCCAATGCGCCAGATTTCATGACTGACACCTAGCACGGCTAAGGCAACTGCTGCCATCTGCCAAGTCGATAACTTTTCTTTATATAGCACACAGCCAAGCAAAACCATGATCAAAGGCAATAAGAAATAACCCAAAGAAACCTGCAAACCACGCCCGTTAATCGGCCCCCACAAAAATAACCACAATTGCGTAGTGCATAAAAAAGAACTAAAAATCAGCCAAAGTATGAATTGTGGTTGTTGTTTGAGCCGCTGAAAAATCGCGGAAATATGTTTTAAATCTCCCGACCACCACATAAACAAAGTTAGGAATGGCAAAGTTGCCAACATACGCCACGCAAAAGTTTCTTCGCTGTCTAAAGGTTTGAGTAATTGGGTATAAAAATACAGCACCCCAAAAGTGACCGATGCTAAAACCGATAGTGCAATGCCTTTATACATCCGACTCTCCCCTATATCAGTCGGCATTATACTCATATATACGTTGTTTTAGAGATTGATCGAATGTTCAAAATTTAAAATGACAGGATATAAAAAACCACGCAGCTTTTGCGTGGTCAATTGGATGGCTTACTTTTCCCCGCTTATCATATATGGGTAAGCAGCTCTGAAGCTATTGCAACTTAGTCTGACTTTTTATTGTGCGTATGTTTGGTATGAATTATATCACTTAAATCATAACCGAGTGATTTGGCATAGTTCAGATATTCAGTCACGACAGCCTGATCAGGATGCGGCGTACGTGAAAGTACCCATAAATATTTACGGCGTGGTTCACCCACCAAGGCAGTTTGATAGTCATCATCTAGCTTTAACACCCAATAATCACCACGCCCTACAGGCAACCAACGAATGACTTCAGGTAAAAAGCTAACTTTGAGTTTGCTGTTAAAAGGCGCATTTTGTACAAAAGCTTCGCCCAAAGCACGCATTTGTTTGCCATCTTTTGCAATACAACGGTTATCCACCTGCACATTGCCATTTTCATTCAATGTATATGCTGCTGTTACATTTGAACCGCATTTGTTTTGGAAATATAAAGGCTTTCTTGCAACCTCATACCAAACGCCTAAATATTTATCTAATTCGACTTTTTCTACCGTTTTCATCGGTTCATTGGTTTTGGAATATGCCATAGTCGCAGCACCCAAACCAATCAGCACCACACCACCAAGGGCAATTTTGGCAAGTCGCGCACCTGCAAACGGAAGTTTTTTAGCCATTGTCCCAACCTCTAAACTCTAATGTTCAGTCAATTTTGTTTATCTTCTTCAAAAATAACCGCAAGCATTTCAATTTACTGTATGGATATGTAATTTTTGCAACTCAAATTTTACATAGCAAGTTTAGTATGCAAACTCGCACTTACACTGACAGTGCAATTCGCCCCAATTTAGCCAGATTGCAACATTTGCGCTTTTAAACGCAAAATTTCATCACGTAAACGAGCCGCTTGTTCAAATTGCAGTTCTTTAGATGCTTTCAACATCTCTTTTTCAAGTTTGGCAATATGTTTGGCATACAGTTTAGGATCAGCCAAAATGTGCTGTTCATCGTCACTTAAAGCACGGCTTTGTGCATTGATTTTTTCATCAATTTGCTCATCGTTCAGCACTTCACCTGTGTCGATTTCTTTAATCACCTGACGCACTGCACTACGTGGAGTAATGCCGTGCAATTCATTAAATTCAATTTGTTTGGCACGACGACGCTCTGTTTCATCTATCGCCTTTTGCATTGAATCGGTAATGCGATCTGCATATAAAATTGCTTTACCTTTCAAGTTACGTGCTGCACGTCCAATGGTTTGAATCAACGAACGTTCTGAACGTAAAAAGCCTTCTTTGTCGGCATCTAAAATTGCCACTAAAGACACTTCAGGCATGTCTAAACCTTCTCGTAACAGGTTAATGCCAACCAAGACATCATGCACGCCTGTACGTAATTCGTGAATAATTTTGACGCGTTCTACGGTATCAATATCAGAGTGTAAATAAGCCACTTGAATGCCGTATTCTTTTAAATACGAGGTCAAATCTTCAGCCATGCGTTTGGTTAAAGTGGTGACCAACACCCGCTCATTCAATTCTTTACGCAAATTGATTTCAGACAGCACATCATCCACCTGCGTTAACACAGGACGAATTTCAATTTCTGGGTCAATCAATCCTGTTGGACGCACCACTTGCTCTACAATTTGTTGCGATTTTTCCAACTCATATTGTGCAGGTGTAGCGCTCACATAAATTGTGGATGGGACGATGCGCTCCCATTCTTCAAATTTCATTGGACGGTTGTCTAACGCACTAGGTAAACGGAAACCATAATTCACCAAGTTTTCTTTACGTGATCGGTCACCTTTATACATCGCGCCAATTTGCGGAACGGTCACGTGCGATTCATCAATAATCAGCAAGGCATCATCAGGTACATAATCAAACAAAGTGGGCGGTGCTTCGCCTGCAGGTCGTCCAGACAAATGTCGTGAATAGTTTTCGATGCCGTTGGTATAGCCCAATTGCTGCATCATTTCTAAATCATAGCGGGTACGTTGTTCTATGCGCTGCGCTTCTAGCAATTTGTCATGTTCGCGAAAAAACACCAAACGCTCTTTTAGTTCTTCTTTAATGGTACCAATCGCACGTTCCAAATTATCCTTAGGCGTAACATAGTGACTTTTAGGATAAATAGTCACGCGCGGCACTTTACGCACCAATTTGCCTGTTAATGGATCAAACCAACGAATCGAATCGACTTCATCATCAAATAATTCTATGCGAATAGCATGCTGATCAGATTCAGCAGGGAAAATATCTAAAATTTCACCACGAATACGGTAAGTACCGCGCAAAAACTCTAGCTCATTACGGCTATATTGCATTTCCACCAAACGACGGATCAAATCATCACGATTCACCCGATCACCTTGCACCACATGCAGCAACATGCTCATATAAGCATTGGGGTCACCCAAACCGTAAATTGCAGATACCGATGCGACAATAATGGCATCACGACGCTCTAGCAAAGCACGTGTGGCCGAGAGTCGCATTTGGTCAATATGATCATTAATAGCCGCATCTTTTTCAATAAAAGTATCGGAAGATGGTACATAGGCTTCAGGCTGATAATAGTCATAATAACTGACAAAATATTCGACTGCGTTGTTCGGAAAGAACGCTTTAAACTCACCATACAACTGCGCTGCCAGCGTTTTGTTATGTGCCATGACAATGGTCGGACGCTGTGTTCTGGCAATCACATTGGCCATGGTATAAGTCTTACCTGAGCCTGTAACCCCAAGTAATAGCTGATCATGATAGCCCTGTTCTATCCCTTGAACCAATTTTTCAATGGCTTGTGGTTGGTCACCCGCAGGTTGATAGTTGGTGACTAAATCGAAAGGTTGCTTATCACTCACAAATGCAGCTCTCAGGTTTGATGCGACCTAATATTTTAGCAGATTTGCCTACACTCAGGACATCCGAATATGTTGTGGCGATGTTGCGTAGCTACAAAGCCATTGCTCGGTTTTAATTCTGTATTGGACGCTGTTAGAACGAAGATGTGCTACGACTAAATTGAGCACGGGGAAACTGCTTTAAGACTTGACCCACTGGCTATTCAAAGGCAACATGAAATTTCAGGACGACAACCATAAAAGCACACATTCATGACTTACCAATATCACGACGAATCAATTATCAAAAGCCTCCCTGAAGATACTGTTTTCGTATTTGGCAGTAACATGGCAGGACAACATGCAGGTGGTGCAGCACGAACAGCCAAAGAATTTTTTGGTGCCGTTGAAGGCGTCGGGCGCGGTTGGGCAGGACAAAGTTTTGCCATTCCAACCATGAATGAACATTTACAACAAATGCCACTATCGCAAATTCAGCACTATGTGGATGACTTTAAAATCTATGCCAAAAACCATCCTAAAATGAAGTATTTTTTAACTTCAATTGGTTGTGGTATTGCAGGTTATACGGTTGAAGAAATTGCCCCTATGTTTAAAGGCATTGCCCATAATGTGATTTTTCCTGCGTCGTTTCGTCCTTTTGTCGAAAAAGCATTGCCTAAACTAACGCAAAAATTACTACACACCATTTACCGTGATTCTGTGATTTTTACCCCTGCCACCGATGAATTAATTGAAGTCTTGGCATTGAGCGATAATGAAAAAGCCTTGGCTAAAATCATATTGAATACACAAATGTACCCAACTGACAGCAATGGGCGTGATCGGGTCTTTGAAATTCAGGATATTTTGCACAACTTAAATGGTAAGGTATTCGAGTTCCAAAATAATTCAGAAGGCCCAATGCTATTTGGTGCAGCGATTTTGGCTTTATTGGAATTGTATAATATCAACGAGCAAGATTTTAGCGATGTATGGCATGGCGTACGTGAAATCTCGCCGCCAAAACCTGCCAACAAAGCGCGTAAGCATGTTCGTTAATTTCAATACTTTTAAATCCCCATCAATAAAAAATGCCACGTAATTGTGGCATTTTTTTTAGCGCTTACCCATCGAACGACGAGTACCACGTGGCGGTGGCCAAGTCTTATCCGCATATTGCTCAGGTTTAGGACGCACCGAATTATGTACCGCCTGATCATTATCCTGCGCTGTATTTGGCATTGGGAATGGGAGATTCACCAATGGTTTTTTTGAAGTAGGCTGCTGCTTACTCATGACCATTACTCTTATAAAATTTGGACTATTTTAAAGTTTTTTGCCGCCCGATGCGAGAAACTTCCACCTCACAGCAGTTTTAATCACGATTTCATAGGAAATTGGTCTAATTTGGTGATTTTTTATTAATTTGATGCAATTTTAAACGACGCAGACATCGAATTTAAGCTAAGATAATATGCTTTTTATTTTTTTATCCCTATAAGAAGGAATATGCCGTGGACGTACGTCTCTCTGATCGTGTCAATGCCATCAAACCGTCCCCAACACTTGCAGTAACCAATAAAGCCGCTGAACTTAAAGCTGCGGGTCATAACGTTATTGGTTTGGGTGCAGGTGAACCGGATTTCGATACACCACAACACATCAAAGATGCAGCTATTGCAGCAATTAATAACGGTTTTACAAAATATACTGCTGTTGACGGTACGCCTGGTCTTAAAAAAGCCATTATCGCAAAATTAAAACGTGACAATAATCTTGACTACCAAGCGAACCAAATTTTGGTGTCTTGTGGTGGTAAGCAATCATTCTTTAACTTGGCGTTGGCTTTGTTAAACAAGGGTGATGAAGTGATTATCCCTGCACCGTTCTGGGTAAGCTATCCAGATATGGTGATTATTGCTGAAGGCGTGCCAGTCATTGTGGAATGTGGTGAAGAACAACGTTTCAAAATCACGCCTGAACAATTAGAAGCTGCGATCACTGACAAAACACGTTTAGTGGTGTTAAACAGCCCATCTAACCCTACAGGTATGATCTACACCAAAGCTGAATTAGAAGCTTTGGCTGCTGTACTACGTAAATACCCTGAAGTATTCATTGCATCTGACGATATGTATGAACCAATCCGTTGGGATGATGAGTTCTATAACATCGCAACAGTTGCACCAGACCTTTATGACCGCACAATCGTATTAAACGGTGTGTCTAAAGCTTATGCAATGACTGGCTGGCGTATTGGCTATGCAGCGGGCCCTGCTAAACTAATTGGTGCGATGAAGAAAATTCAATCTCAATCGACTTCTAACCCAACTTCTATTTCGCAAGTTGCTGCAGAAGCTGCATTGAACGGCCCACAAGACGTACTTGAGCCAATGGTTGAAGCATTCAAACGCCGTCACGACTTAGTTGTAAATGGTTTGAATGACATCAAAGGTATTTCTTGCTTACCTGCAGATGGCGCATTCTATGCGTATGCAAACATCAAACCATTGATTCGTGCGAAAGGCTTAAAATCTTGCACAGAATTCTCTGCTTGGTTATTGGAAGAAACTGGTGTTGCCGTTGTTCCTGGTGATGCGTTCGGTTTAGGCGGTTTCATGCGTATTTCTTATGCAACTGCAGACGAAGTGCTTGTAGATGCGCTTGCACGTATCAAAAAAGCAGCAGAATCAATTGAAGGTGTAGATGAAGCGATTGCTTCAATCGAAGCTGAAAAAGCTGCCAAATAATCTAAACCTGTTTAGATGAACAAAACCCACGATTGAATCGTGGGTTTTTGTTTTAATTACGTTTTTTCACTCATCATTTTTCCTCATTTCTGAGGAGAGAGATCACAAATAACGCTTTTAAAAAGCCTCAAGATCATTTCTTGATTGATATAAAAATTCCAATACAAAAAAATCAAAACAACAGCAATCTAAACGGTTTCATACACGAGGTTTGGTTAAAATCACCATCAAAATACCACACAACACGATCAAGGTTGCCACGACCATCAACAGGGTGAGTTGTTCACCTAAAAAAATCACACCGCCTAAAATCGCCAAACACGGTACAGAAAGTTGCACAGTACTTGCGGTAATGTGATCAATTTTTTTCACAATGCTGTACCACAACACATACGCGCCAGCCGAAGCCAATGCACCCGACAACACTGCCAAAACCACACCCTGCCAAGTGATAAAACTTTCAGGTAAATGCCAAAGAAAAAATACAGCAACAAGTGGTGTCGCCAGAATGAAATTAGATAGAGTATTGGTTAAAGCATGCTGCATCGTCTTTGCAGCAATACTGTAAAAACCCCATGCAATACCTGCCAGTAACATCATCAATGCATATTTGAACGTTGGCGTACTGGCTTCAGGCAATAGCAACAAACCCATCCCCAATATAGCACAACCTAACCCGACCCAGCGCGGCAAAGTCATGCGCTCACCATGCAAAATCGCATAACTGATCATGGTGATTTGCACTGCGCCAAATAGAATCAATGCGCCTATGCCTGCGTCTATATGCAAATATGCTAACGAAAAACCGAGCAGATATACAGCAAGGCTGAGTGCAGATTTCCATTGGAATTGAATTGGTTGTTGAACCTGCAAAACAGCATAGAACAGTCCTAAGCACACTGCTCCACTGCCAACCCTGAGCAAACTAAAACTAATAGGGTCAATTTGCTGTTCAGCGAATGCCAAACGACACAGCAAGGAATTTGCAGCAAATGCGAGCATGGCAATGCATATTTTAATCCACACGGCTGAATATCCTTTTCAAGCTGTTCGCAAATCTTTATCGCAGTTTAGAACACTATTTTAGTGCAAGTCATTTCGCTCAATTCAATACAAATCTATTTGGCTGAAATGATAAATCATCTTAGATTAAATACTATTTAGATTAGATACTGTTTTTCAATGCTGCGATCAACTCTGATTTAGACACTACAGGTTGAGTTGTCGCTTTATATTCACATAAATAGCGAAAAGCAGAGTCTAATTCTACACGCAATTGTTTTTGTTCAGACACAGACCACACGCGTGAACGGTTGCTCCCCGAAAGCGCACTACCCGCCAGTTGGTACAAATATAAATCATGATCACGCTGTAATGGTTTTTTGGTGCCGTTGTCTGGATGGTCTGAAAGCAATTGGCAGGATGATTGAATGAGCCATTTTTCACTAAACCACAACTGCAATAAATCGCCCAAATACAAATCTTGAGGTGCCAAAGGCCAGACATGAATAAACGCGCCTTCTACAGCAGTGTAGTATTGTTCAGGCGTAGACAAGATAGAAAGATAATGTTCTTGATAATAAGAAAATTGAGAAAAAATGTCAGAAATGCTGAGCGTATTCATTCGCTTACTCCGATTTAGCCATTTTAGTGCTGGCAAGTTGGGTTAAATCCACACTGTTTAAGATGCTACTTAAACGCTTTGTTCTGTCACTCAGACTAACAACCGATTTTGTGTAACGCAAGTCTTGTGGGTGATTTTTTAATAAAATTTTGTTTTTTGTTCAAATAAAAAGCATATAAAGTCAAAATGAAAGAAACATGACAATTTATGCTTGACCCTTGCTTAAATCTGCTTATAATCGCATTCAGATTCTCCCATAGCTCAGTCGGTAGAGCGACGGACTGTTAATCCGCAGGTCCCTGGTTCGAGCCCAGGTGGGAGAGCCAAATTCTAAAAAGCCCAAGCATAACGACTTGGGTTTTTTATTGCCTAAAATTTATGGATGATGTGGTCTGTAAATAACCAAGCAGCGATTCATGCCTTAATCGTTCAAAAAGATGAATGTAACTGTTTTGGGCAATTCAGCTTAATGTAATTCCTAATCTTAGCCTTGATCATTTCTAAGTGACTTAGGCAACAATCCACAATCAAAATACCTAAGCAATAACTTGATTGATAAAAAAACGGAACCGAAGTTCCGTTTTCTATCTTAGATCATCTACAAGTTTTAAGCAGCTTGCACAGGCACACCACTATGAAAACGGAACAGATCATCTGGACTTAAAATAAGATTCTTTTCCACTTCACGTATATGCTGAATTCGCCCCTGAATATCTTCTTCAGGGTTTTTCAGTTTTGCTGTTTTTGCTACATCCAAAGCCAGTGCCAAATAATCTTCATAATGCCGTGATTCTGATTTCAGTAAATAACGGTAATACTTACCTAATTCTTCATCTACCAATGGCGCAAGCGCATAAAACCGCTCGCATGAACGTGCTTCTACAAAGGCACCAATCACCAAAACATCAATTAGTGCTTCAGGTTCATAGGTACGGATTTCTTTACGTAAACCGCCTGCATAACGCCCTGCACTTAAACCCTGCCACATTTGCCCACGCTTTGCCATGAACTCTAGCACCTGCTCATAATGCAGCATTTCTTCGCGTACCAACTGTGCAAGTTTGACCTGTAAATCGGTAAAAAAGCTGTAACGAAACATCAGGTTCATGGCTGTGCCTGCTGCTTTTTTCTCACAGTTGGCATGATCTTGCATCAAAATATCTAAATTATTTAATGCTTCGTTCAACCATTCTTTGGGTGTTTCGCAGCCTAAAAATGCTATCACAGGCTGCATCAATTCATCATAATTTATGCTGGACATAACGTTTCAAATTTTATCTTTCAATTTTAAATATGCAGATTAACGCGCTGCATCAATCGCAGCTTTCATGCGTTTAACAGCCTGTTCCAAGCCGACAAATACAGCATCACCAATTAAAGCATGACCAATATTTAACTCATGGATGTGTTGAATAGCGGCAATTGCACCTACATTGTCCAAGTTCAAGCCATGCCCTGCATTAATCACTAAGCCACGGCTAGCTGCATATTCTACGCCCTGAACAATACGGGTCAATTCGGCTTGCTGTGCAGCTTCATTTTCTGCATTGGCATACGCGCCTGTATGAATTTCAATGGTCGGTGCACCACATGCAACGGCCGCATCAATTTGTGCAAGATCTGCATCAATAAACAGTGACACATCACAGCCAATTGCTGTTAATTCCTGAGTAGCGGCCTTAACTGCTGCAAAATTGCCTACTACATCCAAACCACCTTCAGTGGTTACTTCTTCACGGCGCTCAGGTACCAAACATACATGCTGTGGACGAATTTCCTTGGCAAACTCGATCATTTCTTCAGTAACTGCCATTTCCAAATTCATACGAGTTTTTAGCAACGGACGCATACGACGCACATCACCATCCTGAATATGACGACGGTCTTCACGTAAATGCAAAGTAATCCCCTCTGCACCCGCCTGTTCACAAACTAATGCGGCCTTCACAGGGTCTGGATAGTTCGTGCCACGCGCTTGTCTTAAAGTTGCCACATGGTCAATATTGACACCGAGTAAAGCCATAATAGGTTCCTACATTACGCTTGGGTTTGAGAATTCTGAATCCACAATTGGCGACTTTTTAAAGGTCGATCACCCAACAGTGAACTAATCATTTGTCGATACAGCCGAGACAGTAATTGTAACTGTTCTGGGTTAAAATCCCTACCTTTTTCATAGTCGCACATACTGAGGATCTGTGCGCCAAGCAAATTTGCTCGTGAAGCTTGTGCAGTAGGGATAAAACCATCATTCAATTGAAAATGATAATGCATATTGGGCTGAATCGGCTCTTGGTTCGCATCGACTGAAAAATCAATCGCATAGCCTAATTCTTCCAATAAAGCATGTTCAAACTGACGCAAAATTTGTCTTAAGAATAGATTGGGGTTTTCTTGACTAGATAAATGTTGTAAATGCGCCAAAGTCTGGTGATATTGCACAAAAGTTTCAGGCATTTCCACTTCGGCAGAACACAAGCGCAACACAATTTCATTTAAATAAAAGCCTGAAAAAAATGCATCACCAAAGAAAAAAACGGGTTGATTGACAATTTCCAGCTTAGTGAAATTTTTAAGGTCTGATTTTCCCGAAGCTTGTATGCGAATCGGTTGATATTGTGGCGGTGGCATTTGTCTTAAAATACCATCGACCCGCCCATGTTCGCGGGTAAACAAATGCACAATATGGCTACGTTCGCGGTATTTTCGATGATGGATTAAATAACCATGCAAGATTTCATTACGCATGATTGCGTCAATTAATCCTATTCTTTAGAGGATTCTTGTTTGGATTTTTCTTCGTCATCACCATCTGGAATGACAGCACCAACTACAGCAGCAGTGCCTTTCACCACACCTTTTGTGGTTTTGTAGGCGACTTTTACGGGAACTGTCACAACTTTGTGAATACAACCTTGCAAGACAAACATACATGCCACAATGGCCAACACTTTCATCATCACAGTTCCCTTTTCGTCAAACTTAGATATCACTATATCCTAAGCTTTTTAATGCACGTTCGTCATCAGACCAACCACCTTTGACTTTCACCCAAAGCGTTAACATGATTTTTTGCTCGAACATTTTTTCCATGTCGACCCGTGCATCCATACCAATTTTTTTCAGCTTCGCGCCTTTTTCACCAATCACAATGGCTTTTTGACCTGGGCGATCTACAAAAATAGTGGCATCAATATAGGTACATGGCGCTTTCATACGACCCGTTTTTTCATTTAAAACCGCATCTTCAGTTTTAAATGATTCGATTTGCACGGTTAAATCGTAAGGCAGTTCTTCGCCCAATTGGCGCATGATCTTTTCACGGATAATTTCAGATGCCAAGAAACGTTCTGAACGGTCTGTGATTTGATCTAGCGAGTACAACGGTGGCTGGAATGGCAAATAGCGTTCAATCGTGTCACGCAAATGATCTAGGTTCGCGCCGCGCAATGCCGATACAGGTACAATTTCGGCAAAGTTCATTAACTTGGCACGTTCTTGAATAATCGGCAAAGCCTGATTTTTATTCTCAAAAGTGTCGAGTTTGTTAATCACTAGAATCACTGGCATTTCTGCATTTTTCAGCTTTTCTAGGACTAACTCATCATTTTGCGTCCATTTTTGTGCATCCACCACAAACAAAACCAAGTTCACATCACGCAAAGCAGATGATGCAGCACGGTTCATCATTTTGTTGATGGCACGGACTTCTTTTTTATGCATCCCTGGTGTGTCTACAAACACAGCCTGAGATTTTTCACGTGAATCAATTCCCACAATTTTGTGACGTGTGGTTTGCGGTTTACGTGAAGTAATGGATAGTTTTTGACCCAATAAGTGGTTCATGAGGGTCGATTTACCCACATTCGGGCGACCAACAATCGCAACAAAACCACTGCGGAAATCAGATGGAATTTCAGTTCCCTGACCGCTAAAGAATTGGTTAATTAGGTCATTGGCGTCGTTATTCGACTCGTGATCAGCATCTACGTGATCGGAATGGATGGTCATTCAGACTTTTGCTCCAAGAATTTTAAAATATCTGCCGCAACTGCCTGCTCGGCAAAGCGACGGCTTGAACCTTCACCCTTCATTACAGGCAAACTATCGACTCGGCATTCCACAATGAAATGCTGATTCGGTGCATCGCCCTGAATATCTACAACCTCGTAAACCGGGAGAGGTTTTTTACGTGCTTGTAAATACTCTTGTAAGCGTGATTTAGGGTCTTTGAGTTGATCGGTTGGCTCAATATGATCTAAATAAGGGCTATACCATTTTAGCACAATCGTTTGCAGCAAATTCAAATCACCGCTATCGACATAAATGGCGCCAATAATCGCTTCTACGGTATCCGCCAGTATAGACTCACGATGATGACCACCAGATTTCAATTCACCTGTACTGAGAATTAAATTTTGGCTGAGCTTTAAATCATTGGCAATTTTACCTAAGGCTTCCTGACGCACCAGTGTTGCCCGCATGCGCGTTAAACGCCCTTCATTTTCATGTGGATAAGCCACATATAAATAATTGGCAACAATCATTCCCAACAACGAATCGCCTAGAAATTCCAGACGTTCGTAATTGTGTTTATGACTCACCGAGCGGTGAGTCAAAGCCAATTTAAGCAATTCAGGTTGCTTAAACTGATAACCGATTCGGCTGGCTAGACGGGTCTCATTTAGCTTGGACTGAGCTTTGATCAAAACTTTTCTCGAACTTCATTACAATATCAATATTCAATAAGAAAGGTTTTCTTATTTCATATTCTTTTTTCACTTCTAAACCATCGACGTTAGTCACTTGAGCCACATCTGCAAATTTAATATCGCGAATGTTGTTCATGCTTAAACGCTTGTCCATTTCACCAATAAACTGTTGTGGTGATAGATTTTTTGGCCCATTTAACAATTGTTCTTCAATTTGATTGTCCAACATTCGATCATCGAAATATGGTGCCCAAACTGCAACTGCTACTTTTGCCATAAATGCAAAACCAATAATTGCAATTAAAATTGCAATATAGGATGCCCCTTGTTGATGACGCATTTTTTATTTTCCTAATCTGCTTTATTAATCAATTTTGCCGTTACGACTAAATGACGGCAAATTAAACCCAGGTTCTTTATGCATCCACACATAGAATGCACGACCTGTTAGGTTTTCCTCTGGTACAAAACCCCAAAAACGACTGTCAGCACTTTGATCGCGGTTATCCCCCATCGCGAAGTAATGACCTTCAGGTACTTTGACTTCCCAATATAAACCATTTTCTGCTGAATATTTACCATTGTCTACATAGTTCAGGAATGGTGCCTGACGCGCCACGTTTACACCTTCAAGCTCGCGCATGGTAAATGTATGCGCCCCTAAAGTTTCCTGATGGTAAATTGAAGTAGGTGTATCTAGACTGTCTTTTTCACGGCTAAACTGGATTGGGGTTTTCGTTACTTTCTCGCCATTAATGCTCAGCTGACCATGATCATAAACAATATGATCGCCTGGTAAACCGACAATACGCTTAATATAACTAATGCTTGGTTGTGGTGGATAACGGAACACCGCAACTTCGCCACGCTCAGGCGAACCCACATCTATAATTTTGCTGTTAATAATTGGCAAACGCACGCCATATTCAAACTTGTTCACCAAAATAAAATCGCCCGTTTCTAAGGTTGGCACCATAGAATCTGACGGAATATTAAATGGTTCATACAGGAATGAACGCAGTACCATCACCACTGCCAAAACAGGCCAAAAATCATAAGCCCATGTGATAATGAAGTTTTCATTGCCTCGCCCTTTCGTTGCTCTTTGCTTAAATACAAATTTATCGAGCAGCCACACCGCAATAAAAAATAATGTGGCAGGAACGAGAATCAAATTAAAATCAAAATCCATGGGTTTATTATCCTTATAATTTTAGCGTTCGACTTTAAGTACAGCTAAGAAAGCTTCTTGCGGGATTTCAACACTTCCCACTTGCTTCATACGTTTCTTACCTTCTTTTTGCTTGGCAAGTAGTTTCTTTTTACGAGAAACGTCACCGCCATAACACTTCGCAAGTACGTTTTTACGCATCGCTTTCACGGTTGAACGCGCAATAATTTGCGCACCAATCGCAGCCTGAATAGCCACATCAAACATTTGACGCGGAATCAAGTCTTTCATTTTTTCAACCAAGGCAATACCACGGTGACGTGCATCTTGACGGTGGCAAATCATCGCTAAGGCATCGACTTTTTCACCGTTAATCAGTACATCGACTTTAACCAAAGATGAGCTTTCAAAACGGACAAAGTTATAATCTAACGATGCAAAACCACGTGAACATGACTTCAATTTATCAAAGAAATCCATCACGACTTCTGCCATCGGAATTTCAAAAGTAATAGACACTTGGTTACCCAAGAATTTCATGTCTTTTTGCACACCACGACGCTCAATACATAGGGTCATGACGTTACCTAAGTATTCCTGTGGCACTAAAATATGACATTCGGCAATGGGTTCACGTAAATCTTCAACTGTTGAACCATCTGGCATTTTTGATGGGCTGTCGATATAAACCGTTTCGCCATTTTTCATTACCGCTTCATAAATTACAGTCGGTGCAGATGAAATGAGGTCTAAGTCGTACTCACGCTCTAAACGCTCTTGTACGATTTCCATGTGTAGCATACCCAAGAAGCCACAACGGAAACCAAAGCCTAAGGCATCTGAACTTTCTGGTTCAAAGAACAACGCTGAGTCGTTAATTTGTAGCTTGTGCAGTGCTTCACGGAAAGGTTCAAAATCGCTGGCATCAATCGGGAATAAACCTGCATAGACCTGCGGTTTCACCTTTTTAAAGCCTGGTAATGTTTCAACTTCTGGTGTGGTTGCAAGCGTGATGGTATCACCCACTGGTGCACCAAAAATGTCTTTAATTCCTGCAATTACGAAGCCCACTTCGCCTGCTTCTAAAACACCTGTTTCAGTATGTTTTGGATTAAAAATACCCACAGATGTGATGATGTGCGTTTGACCTGTCGATTTCATCAACATCTTGTCGCCTTTACGCACACGACCCTGTTTGATACGCACCAAAGACACAACGCCCAAGTAGTTATCAAACCATGAGTCAATAATTAAAGCTTGTAGCGGTGCTTCGCGGTCACCTTGTGGTGCTGGAATCACATTCACCAAAGTTTCTAGAACATTGTCGATGCCTAAACCTGTTTTTGCAGAACAAGTTGGTGCTTCTTGTGCTTCAATACCAATAATTTCTTCAATTTCATGAATCACACGCTCAGGCTCTGCCTGCGGTAAATCAATTTTATTGAGTACAGGTAAAACTTCTAAGCCTTGCTCAATGGCGGTATAGCAGTTTGCAACCGACTGTGCTTCTACACCTTGAGCAGCATCCACCACCAATAGCGCACCTTCACAAGCGGCTAAAGAACGTGACACTTCATAAGAAAAGTCGACGTGTCCTGGGGTATCAATGAAGTTTAACTGGTATTCCTGACCATTTGGATGGTTATAGTATAAAGTCACCGATGTGGCTTTAATGGTAATCCCACGCTCACGCTCAAGCTCCATAGAATCCAACACCTGCGCTTGCATCTCACGATCTTGTAGACCGCCACAGGTTTGAATGAAACGATCTGCCAGAGTCGATTTACCATGATCGATGTGCGCAATGATCGAAAAGTTACGGATGTTTTTAATATCAACAGATTTTTTAGCTTGCGCCATGGGTTACCTTAAAAAATAACACGCCCTGCACCTTAAAATTCATGCAGAGCAAAAGCCGAATAGAAATTGCGAAGGATTATAGCAGATGGATTTTTCAATGTATCCATAATAATGAGTTCCTTTTGCTGCCCTTTAGTTTTTTCGTTTTATACAGCAGACTTAGACATTTTATGTGTAGATTTAAATACTTTATGAATCTTAAAAACCTCAAGATATAACGAATCGTAATACCCAACTAGAGCACACTCGGTACTTAACTTATCTCTCGACTAATCATAAGCACTAAAATCTAAAGGATTAACATCTGCAGCCAGTGGCTGATAAGCTTGCGTAAAGGTAGGTGACATACGCTTTGGACGGCCTGTGGCAATTTCCACACATGCCCATTGTGTGCTACCCATAAATAACAGGCTTTTATCTTGCGGGCGATAAAATGCATACTGACGAAATGAATACAGCGCATTCAAATCACTGAGCCACGTTCGTAAAATCAGCTCCTCTCCTTCGAGAGCTGCTTTACGGTATTGCACATGGTGTTCTACAGCGACCATGGCATGTTTCAGCTTCAAATATTCTTGTACACCTAAACCTAGCTGCTCTATATGCGCAGATGCCACATCTTGCATCCATTGCACATAAACCACGTTATTCACATGACCCAAAATATCTATATGTTCAGGTTGAACCGTGATTTTTAAATCAAATATGCTGCTCATTGCATCCTTTTTACTAGAAACTGCCGTGTCTGCTTAGTCTATCAAAAATATTCAATTAGCATAAAAAAAGTCGCTCTGTTTGAAGAGCGACTATTATGCGAATGATCATTTATATTGAGATCAAATTAACACTGACAGATGCTTTAACTTATTGAATACGCATCCCAATAATGGCACGTTGCCCTTGACGAATAATCACGACCCGAGCAACTGAACCTTTTTTCAGGGTAGATACCGTTTCAACAAACTGGTTGGCATTTTGAATTGGCGTATTATTCAGTTGTACCACCACATCGCCTGGCATAATACGCGCCTGAGCTGCTGAACCACCACGACGCACTTCCTGAATGAGCACACCACCTTTAATATCTAACTGGCGTTGTTCTGCAACAGTTAAATCACGAATAGACACACCTAAGACAGGGCCTTTAGCAGCAGTTTCAGGGTTGTTTTTGGCAGGCGTGTCATCAGGTGCTGTACTGACTGTAGCGGTAATATTACGGCGTTTATCATCACGTAATACTTCAAGCTGAATACTCTGATTTGGCACTGAACGGTTTAAATAGTTCAACAATTCCGAAGTTCTAGAAATTGGCGTACCATTATATTTAAGAATGACATCACCCGCACGTAAGCCTGCACGTGCAGCAGGTGAATTTGGTGCAACTTGAGTAATCAATGACCCTTCTGGTTTGCTCAGTTTATAAGATTCAGCCAAATTACGGTCAATATCCTGCAAACTCACCCCTAAATAAGAACGGGTCACTTTACCATTTCGTTTTAATTGATCGGCAACATCCATTGCTACATCAATTGGAATAGAGAATGACAGCCCCATATAGCCACCCGTACCACTAAAAATACGGGAGTTCACGCCCACAACCTCACCACGCTGATTGAACAATGGCCCACCTGAGTTACCTGGGTTTAAAGCTACATCGGTCTGAATAAAGGGTACTGAGGTTTCACCCATCATATTCCGCATTTTGGCACTGACAATCCCTGCCGATGCAGAATAGTCAAATCCAAATGGAGACCCAATTGCAAGTACAGGCTCACCCACACGCAATTGATCGACATTGCCTGTACGCAACTCTGGGAAACTCGCACCTTGCACTTTTAATAAAGCGACATCGGTACGTTCATCACTGCCCACCACAGTTGCATCTAACTCACGGCGGTCATTCAGTACAATTGTGACTTTAGAAGCATCTTCCACCACATGGTGGTTCGTTAAAAGGTATCCATCTTTACTAATAAAAAATGCACTGCCATAACCTGTTTTTTCTTGTGGTAATTGCTGTTGTGGAATAATGACTTGATTGCCAAAAAAACGGCGTAAAATTTCTGGAACTTGTTGTTGTAAGAGTTCTTCCTGACTCATTTTTTTGACAACATTTACACTCACGACAGCAGGACTCACCTGCTCAACCAAATTAGAAAAGTCTACTGGTGGTGCTGCTTGAGTCTGCACAGTTGCCATAGTAAAAACAGCCGCATATAAACCTTTTTTTAAATTGCGATTTTTCATAAATAGCATTCACTCAATAATAATTATGACTTCGAACCCATCTTATTTATCACAAAATTACTCAGTTTTGCGTAATAAAATGTTGAATCTTTTCAGTTTCAGCTTTTAGTTTATTGCAATTAAATCAGTTTAATGAGATTGAATATTTAACCTCTCTGAATCTGACTTAAAGCTCAACATCTGAAATAGATTGGACAAAATTGTGATAAAAGTTGGAATATTCCATAAAAGTTTCCCGTTTATTCTTTTTTTTCATTATTCATGCCCACTTCGCACTTGCGTTTTTCTGCAAAAAGGGGTGTCATTATCCAACTTTTTTCAAATTAGCTGATGGACATGTCTAATTTAAACACAACACATCAATTTGATGTGATTATTGTGGGAAGTGGTGGTGCAGGTTTGAGTTTAGCGCTCTCATTACCCCAGCATTTCAAAATCGCCGTTTTGGCAAAATCTACCCTCACTGAAGCAAGCACCTTTTATGCGCAAGGTGGTGTTGCTGCAGTCCTTGATGAAACCGACTCGATCGAACAACATATAGATGACACCATGATTGCAGGTGCGCATTTATGTGAAATTGACGCCGTAAAACAAACGGTGGAAGGCGGCAAACCTTCGGTAGATTTTCTGCTCAAACATGGCGTGCAGTTTACCTTAGACGAACAAGAGCAATTGCATTTAACCCGTGAAGGCGGCCATTCTCAGCGCCGTATTATTCACGCTGCCGATGCTACAGGCCGTGCAATTTCCACGACTTTGGTGCAACGTGCTCAAGAACAGCAAAACATCACTATATTTGAAAACTATATCGCCATTGACCTGATTACCTCACAAAAGCTTGGTTTAAACGAAGCTAATCGTTCATTAGGCTTATATGCACTAGATGAAAGTACTCAAAAAGTACATACCTTCCTTGCTCCATTTACCGCTCTTGCCTGCGGTGGTGCAATGAAAGCCTATCTGTATACATCTAACCCAGACATTGCCACAGGTGATGGTATGGCGATGGCATACCGTGCGGGTTGCCGTGTGGCAAATATGGAATTTAACCAATTCCATCCGACCTGTTTGTATCATCCTCAAGCACGTTCGTTTTTAATTACTGAAGCCATGCGTGGTGAAGGTGCATATTTGCGTTTACCCGATGGTGAGCGTTTTATGCTGCGTTTTGATGAGCGTGCAGAATTGGCGCCACGCGACATTGTAGCACGTGCGATTGACTATGAAATCAAACGCTTAGGTATTCGTCATGTGTGGTTAGACATCACCCATAAACCTGCAGAATTTGTGAAAGAACACTTCCCAACGCTGTATGCACGTTTACTGGAATTGGGCATTGATATCACTACCGATATGATTCCTGTTGTACCTGCCGCCCACTACACTTGTGGCGGAGTAATGGTGGATGAACATAGCCAAACCGATATTGCTGGTTTATATGCGATTGGTGAAACTTCTTATACAGGTTTGCATGGTGCTAACCGTATGGCAAGTAACTCTCTTTTAGAATGTTTTGTCTATGGAATGGCTGCCGCCAAACATATTGAAGCCCATTACACTGCAGATTATAGCTCGCCTGAAGTTCCTGCTTGGGATGATTCGCAAGTGACGAACCCTGACGAAGATGTGGTGATTTTACAAAACTGGGATGAGCTACGTGCAACCATGTGGAACTATGTCGGCATTGTACGCACCACTAAGCGTTTAGAGCGTGCCTTACACCGTATTGAAATGCTAAAACGTGAAATCACCGAGTATTATCAGGACTATCAAGTCAGTAAAAACTTGATTGAGCTGCGTAATTTGGTTCTGGTTTCTGAAATGATTGTGCGCTGTGCCATGCAACGCAAAGAATCGCGTGGTTTACACTTCACGCTAGATTATCCTGAACTCGCACCTGAATTGCGTAAGACTGTGCTTATTCCACCAAATTTCCAAGTGGAAACCCCATTGGTGAATGAGTGATCTGATTGCTTGTTACACAACAGCATTTGCATAAAAGTATCTGTGAATAAAGTGCATTTGAATTCTAATGCAAGAAAGCACCGAATCGTGTTCCATAACACGATTCGGTATTTTATCATTTTGAATATGATGACGTTAACTTACTAAACCTCCCCCCAAGAATTCATCAAGTTGATTTTTAGATTACGGCTGCAACTTGAGTACCATCTTGAATAAATGCTTCTAAGCGAACTTGACCAGCCAATAGTTGCTGTAATTGGTGGCTAATTATGTACTGCAATTGCTGCCGTGTTTGTTCGTCTATAGGCGCATTTTGCAATTGTTTTGACAAATGCTGTAATGCTGCTTGAGCCCCCAACTGCTGCATTTTAATTGCATACAGATAGCCCAACACCACTCCTTTCTGCACATAATTTGCAGCTAAATCATGCTGCAGATGATAAATCAAAGCACCCATCACCCGTTCATTGGCTGAGAGTTTACGCAAAGGGTCACGTGCCACACGCTGACACGGGTCTTTATAGGCATGTTCACATGAGTCCAGAAAGCTCTGTGCCAGATGCTTTAAGTTTTGCTGACGATGCGGCAACTGTGCAGCTAATCCCAACGCTACTTGTGCCGAAACAGCGCGGGTAAAATCTGCAACCAATGGGTCTGCCATTGCGACACCAATACTGTTATGCCCTATTAAACTGGATAACCAAGCCATCATGGCATGTACACCATTCCATAAACGATTTTTAATGAGTTGGATTTCGGCAATATCATCTACCAAAATCATTTGACGCATGTGTTGCAATAATGGACTGGCATTTTCCACATAAATAGGCATGTCACTTTCAGCATGAAATAAAATTAAATCCATACTTTGCAAAATGTGACTGGGCTGAAAATTGCGTCTTAAATCTTCTACATATAAGGTGGCTTGACGCTCTTGCTCAGGCTGCAATCGAGTATTGTCTTCAATTTCAATTGGCTCTGCTTCGTCATCCAACTGAAATTGCTTAAAAATATTATACTTGATGCGTAATTGGCGATATAAGTTTTGATCGCTTAATTTAGAGACCATTCTATTTACGACAGTATCGCAAAAATAATGCTGCGCCATAATTTTGGCTGCCGTATCGGGATCCAACAACGCCTCTAACGCCTGATGAATATGCGTCATCAAGAGCTGTTTTGCCCCAACTTTATTTAAAATTACCAAAATAGTTAAAGGCTGATGGAGTTCAAATTGCGCTATAAAACGGGCATATAAGCCCTGCGCAATTACTTTAGCCTCTTGCTGTAAAGCATGTTCAGGCAAACATAATGCAATTAGGCTCGACTCCACATACATTTGCTGCATCTGCTGCAAGTTCTCCGCATCAATGATGTGCATATTTTCAATTCGTTCATCATAAGAACATTGTCCATAACGAATTGAATACGTTCCAAAGGCGTTTACTGCAGAACGATATAAGGTATTCCGTGTAGAAGCATAAATACGTTTAGGACGGGTATAGCCATCCCAGTGCGATAAAATTTGGGCCAAATAGCCCCCACCTATTGCACCAAAACCATGAATCCCCACACTCAACTGATTTAAAGTTTGCGGGAAGGCCTCTTGTAAACTCGGCATTTCCAATACAGGAATAACTTGATTTAAGTCATCTAAATAAGCTTGCATACTTGCGTAATAATGCTGCGTGAGTGACAACATATTAGCATTAGGTTTTTTTATATCCCGAAATAGTATGGTTATGCCACCCGCTGCATGTGCAGATTTGATTCCATTTTCAGAATCTTCCAGCATGAAACATTCGCTGGGTTCTAGATTAATTTTTTGTGCGGCTGTTATAAAAATTTCAGGATGTGGCTTGCCCTGTTGCACCTCATCGCCACAAACTAATACATCAAAAAACTTATAGACATTGGCATTAATCAAATATTCTTCGGCAATGGCACGACGACTAGACGTAGCAACCGCCATTCTCAAGCCAGACTTTCGTAACCGCTCTAATACCTGCAACAAACCTTTTTTAATGGGCACACCAAAATTGCGCACACTTTCTAGTTCTAGTTCATCAGCACGCTGACGGATCTCACGGTAAGGAATGTCTGCACCATATTCTGCTTGAGCCAGTTGTTCAGCGCTCTTTGCACTCAAACCCAAACATTGCATGAGGTATACGTCTGAAAATTCAACGCCAATGAGCTCCTGAGATGCCTGCTTCAATGTTTGAAACCGTAATCGTTCAGTATCAAACATTGTTCCATCCATATCAAAGATTGCTCCATGAACAATATTGTTCTTAAATTTAAGCATTTAGCTCCCTTGTTTTATCACTTACGGGTTGCTAGCTTAGACAAAAGCAGATTTGATCTATATGAAAAACATAAAATGAAATATTTATGATTATTTTTTAACCAATCAAACCCTAATTTTCATGTAGTATGTGTACATATGTAACCACTTGGTAAATATAAGTAACTAAAATTAAGATAAAGCTGACTTTATTCTCAGCCAATCTGTGGAATCGAATACGTCCCTGTGACATGCGCCACGGCATCATCTACACCTTCGGAATATACCCAAACCTCACCGACCACGAGGTTTTTCCCTACTTTCATTAAGCGACATTCACCACGTAAATTACGCCCTGCTGCGGGCTTGCGTAAAAAGTTAATGTTTAAGTTGCTCGTGACCGCTAAAGCCACCAAACCTAATTCGCCTAAAATGGCGATATAAAGTGCATAGTCAGCAACGGTCATCATAGTCGGCCCTGATACCGTACCACCTGGGCGTAAATCACGTTCATCGATGTGATAATTCACCAATGCCCCACGTGGCGTGATGGACACAATTTCACATTTTTCCAAACTTTGCGGAAACTCAACTTTTAAAAATTCAATAATTTCGTCTTTGGTCATATTTACTATTCGCTATTATTTAAATAAAAAAATCTTCTAAAGCATTTCCACTATAGAAGATTTTTCCATTCAATCAAATGCATAACCATGACCCATTGGCTTGTTATACCTTTGTTTGTTATGCCTTAGCTTGCAAATAGTGCATCGCCTGTGCAAATACTTGATCGGGGCTTTGTGTTGCATCTAAGCGCTTCACTCGCTCAGGGTGTCGCTCCCACAAAGTTTGATAGCCACCTCTTACTTTCTCAAAGAAAGTTGCTTTCTCTTGTTCAAAACGATCAAGTTCACCACGTGCCCGTGCACGGGTCATACCCAGTTCAATCGGTGCATCCAGCCAGAAAGTTAAGTCAGGCATACGTGCCACAAAGTTATTATTTAAAGTCTGCAACTTGCTTTCACTCAAACCACGTCCTGCACACTGATAAGCAAAACTCGCATCACTAAAACGGTCACACAGTACAGTTTTTCCTGCAGCCAACGCAGGTAAAATCACCCGATCTAAATGCTGTGCACGCGCTGCATACATCAACAATAACTCAGTGTCTGAACACATTTTTTCTTCATGGTTGACCGCGAGCAACAAAGCACGAATTTGCTCTGCCATAGGGGTTCCACCCGGTTCACGGGTTAAAACCACCGACTGACCTTGTGCAGTAAAATAATCATGAATACGGCGAATAAGTGTAGTTTTGCCTACCCCTTCAGTACCTTCAAAACTGATAAACATGCTTATTCCCCTGATTTTTTCGTGCGTAGTACGTTTAAATATTCCTGTACGGCACGGTTATGATCTTGCAAATTGGTGCTAAATTTATGCCCACCGTTACCTGTCGCGACAAAATAAATATTGTCAGATTGGTCTGGATGCATAGCCGCTTCAATGGCTTTTTGACTTGGCAAAGCAATTGGTGTTGGCGTTAAGCCACTCATGGTATAGGTGTTGTATGGCGTTGGAGTGCGTAAATCCTGACGGGTGATATTGCCCTGATAACGGTCACCCATACCATAAATCACGGTTGGGTCAGTCTGTAAACGCATCCCCAGTTTTAAACGACGTACAAACACACCCGAAACCTGCTCTAATTCAGCATCAACATTGGTTTCTTTTTCAATAATAGATGCCATGATTAAAGCTTCATATTTATTTTTATAGGGCAAATCTGCTGCACGATTATTCCAAGCATCATCCAATGATTTCATTTGACGCTGATATAAATCGGTTAATATTTTACGGTCAGTTTCACCTTTGGCAAAGAAATAAGTATTCGGCGCAAATAAACCTTCGGGATGTGTAAAAGGAATATTTAAAGCTTTTAGCATTTGATCATATGGCAAATGCGACACTTCTTTGGTGACCAACTCATCTTTCTTTAACGCATCAATCAATTGTTTAAAAGTCGTGCCTTCGATCACCAAAATACGGTTCATTTGTGCATTTTCAGCATTGGCGATCATTTCCATAACCTGACGCACACTCATGCCCTGACGGACTTCATACACGCCTTTTTTCATAGTGTCGTGAATCATCACCCGTTGATAGAGTTTTAAAATAATTGGAAAATTCACATGATCTTGTTCTGCCAAACGATCAATAAAACGTGAGTAAGTATCACCATCATTAATTGCTAGTAATTGTTTTTTTCCTTCAACTGGATAATCTTTAAATAAGCTGGACCATAAGATCATGCCAACGACCAAAAATAGTCCGAGTATAAAAATAAGCGCACCTTGAATAGCACGCTTAGACCGCATAGTTTTGGTTTTCTTTTTAGATTTTGATGGACGCTTAGACATAAGAATGAATCTGATTTAGTTGAAGTTGCTTAAATAGTTCCACACACGGCTGCACATCTAAAACCTGCTGCCCTAAATGGCTGACAATTTTCATGGGCGTTAAAGCATTACAGAAAAACAGACTTTGAATCTGCGCAATTTCCGAAGCATGAACATCACGCTGTTCACAATGCAAATTCTGCTGTTGCATGCGCGATAAAATTTCTGCCCGCATGACACCGTGCACGCCATTATAACCAAGTTGCGGAGTAATCCATGTATTGTTTATACGAATGAAACAATTACTACTCACACCTTCAACCACACTGCCCTGTACATCAGTAACCAAAGCTTCTGCCCAGCCTTTTTGATCGGCTTCTTGTTTGAGCAATACCTGTTCAAGCCGGTTTAGACTTTTCAGTCCAACTAAATTCGGCATGCTCAGCCCTATCGCTTGCGTCAAGACGCCACTTTGAATGATGTCATAATAATATGCTGTATCTAAAGATGCTTGCACTTGTGGATAGAAAAACACCCAAACATCGGCAGGATGATCAGGCAAACTGTAACCACGCTGCCCCACACCACGACTTATAATAATCTTTAAAGTGCCATTTAATTCGCCATGCGCCTGCTTTAAAATTGTCAGCGTTTCAGTGATTAACTCAAGATTGGCATTTAAAGAAAGTTGGCGATTGGCATATTGCAAACGCGCCAAATGGCGGTCAAATAATTCAATTTGATTTTGGCGAAAACGTGCAGTGCTAAAGCATCCATCACCATAATGAAACGCGCGATCTAACACATGAATCTGCTCGGTAGGCTTGGCATTTTTATAACACTGCATGGAAGAAGTACTCGTTATTTATCTCTAAATATAGAAAACAATGAAGAAATTTATATTTATCATTTACTGATATTCACCGCATTTTAAATTATTTTTTCAGCAAATAGACTACCGATATGCTTGCCTCATTCAACAACAGATTTAATACCTGAGGTCAAACATGAACTTTACAAAACTGAAAATTGGACTACTGGCGGCAGTACTTTCGGCAACAACCTTGAGCGTTTCTGCAAAAGACTTTCTGAATGTTTCCTACGATCCAACCCGTGAATTATACGATAACTTTAACAAAGATTTTGGTGCGTACTGGAAAAAAGCCACCGGGCAAAACATTAACTTTAAACAATCACATGGCGGTTCGGGCAAACAGGCACGTGCGGTGATTGATGGTCTAGGTGCCGATGTCGTGACTTTGGCACTGGCTGCCGATATTGATGAAATTGCCAAACGCGGTCTATTACCTAAAGACTGGCAAAAGAAATTTCCGCACAACTCGACCCCTTATACATCCACAATTGTATTTTTAGTGCGTAAAGGCAACCCGAAAGGTATTCGAGATTGGGGCGATTTGGTCAAACCTGGTGTGGAAATCATTACTCCAAATCCAAAAACATCTGGCGGTGCACGCTGGAACTATTTGGCAGCGTGGGCATGGGCAAAACATCAACCTGCGGGCAATGATGCTAAAGCGCAAGAGTTTGTTCGCCAAATTTATAAACAAACCAAAGTATTGGATTCAGGCGCACGTGGCTCAACCACCACTTTTGCAGAACGTGGCATTGGTGATGTTTTGTTAGCTTGGGAAAATGAAGCCTATTTAGCCGTGCGTGAACAACCGGGTAAATTTGAGATCATCACGCCTTCTCTATCTATTTTGGCTGAACCGCCTGTGGCGATTGTAGAGAAAAATGTGCAAAAAGATGGCAATCAACACTTAGCCAAAGCCTATTTAAACTATCTCTATTCGCCTGCGGGTCAAAACATTGCTGCGAAGAATTATTACCGACCACGTAATGCTACGGTGTTGGCACAATATAAGTCGCAATTTAAACCATTGAAGTTGGTGACTATTGATCAAGAGTTTGGTGGATGGAGCAAAGTTCAGAAGCAACACTTTGAAAATGGTGGCATTTTCGACCAGCTTGTCAAAGCCAATCAAACCAAATAATACTGAAAGGCAAATCATACTAAAGCGATAGCTGAAAACACCCAAATTGAAAAATACGGGTGTTTTCACAAACGTATTTTTACATGATTCACATATATCTTTTTTACTCATATAAAATTCATTTTTAATTATTTTTTTTGCATAGAAACTCTAGCTATCCTTGTTGCAGATTATTTAAAACATGAATTTTACAGCATTATCTTACTGAATTTTGAATCCAAGTGATCACAGCCAAAGCTAAAAATGATGGGTTTAATTCATATTTAAGCATTATGCAGATCATCATTTCAGGCTGAAATATGCGAAGGAGCATCGACATGATTCATACCGTAATTGTTCCAGGTGTAGGTGGCAGTGAACATGCTCACTGGCAATCTTGGTTACAACGACAACTCATGTCTTGCTCGCGTGTACAACAGTCAGACTGGAATAGCCCAATTTTACAGAACTGGGTTGCTGAATTTGTCAAAACAGTTGCCCCAATTCAGGACGACATTCAAATTGTGGCGCACAGTTTTGGTTGTCTGACCACAGTGGCAGCATTGGCGCAGCACCCTGAACTGCAGGCGAAAATTAAAAATGTGGTTTTGGTTGCACCTGCTAACCCTGCCCGTTTTGGTGAATCTGGTTTTGCACAACACAGCCAAAGCAATTATTCGGCTTATTTTCAGCAACTTAAATTGGCTGTACCGACACGCTTATTGATCAGTGAAAATGACCCGTGGCTAAGTTTTGCAGATGCACAGGCACTTGCCCAAGCATGGCAATTAACACCGATTAATTTAGGACAAGTGGGTCATATTAATGTTGCATCAGGCTTTGGGGCATTTCCTGAAATTTATGATTATTTGATTGCAGAAAATATGCAATCACATATCAGTATTTCTGATAACAACAAGTATTTATTCAAATTTGCAATTTAATCTTCGCAAATTATGCTTGTGCCGAATTTATCTTTTACTTTTATCTGTTTGTTTTCAAACACTCATTCTCTCTTTTGAGGAGTCATCATGTCGCAGCGATCCAAAGTGCTGCCAGGATTTGGTCTTTCTCTAGGCTTTACCCTAGCGTATTTATCCTTAATTGTTCTTATTCCCTTATCGGCTGTATTTATTAAATCGCTGGGTATCGGTTGGGATGGTTTATGGGAAATTTTAAGTTCAGAACGTATCCAAAAATCTTTGCAACTCAGTTTTAGCGCTGCGCTCATTGCAGCCTTTATTAATGTCGTCTTCGGCTTATTATTGGCATGGTGTTTGGTACGATACAGCTTTCCGGGCAAACGTATTATAGATTCTTTGGTCGATTTACCTTTTGCATTGCCTACTGCAGTTGCGGGTATTGCCCTGACTTCTTTATACGCACCGACTGGCTGGATTGGACAATATTTAGAACCATTAGGCATTAAAGTCGCGTATACCCCTATCGGGATTACCCTTGCCCTGATTTTTATTGGTATTCCATTTGTTGTGCGTACCGTGCAACCCGTACTCAGTGACTTAGAAACCGAGTTGGAAGAAGCAGCATCTGCGCTAGGGGCTAACCGCTTTCAAATTGTCACCAAAGTGATTTTCCCTATTTTATTGCCTGCACTGATTACAGGTTTTGCCCTCGCATTTGCGCGTGGCGTAGGTGAATATGGCTCGGTGATTTTCATTGCAGGTAACCAACCATTTAAAACTGAAATTGCACCCTTAATGATTATTTCTCGTTTAGAAGAATATGACTACGCAGGTGCAACCACAATTGCTGTGGTGATGTTGCTGATTTCTTTTGTCATGCTGTTCTTAATTAACTTATTACAAGCATGGGCAAGTCGTCGCACAGGGAGAACTGCACGATGAGTTTAAATACCAACAGCAATGCTTTGGCTGAAAAACTACAATCACGCGATGCAACACGTGAACCGACTTGGGTACGCTATACCCTGATTGCAATTGCCTTCATTTTCTTCTTAAGCTGTCTGATTTTGCCGCTGATTTTGGTTTTTGTAGAAGCCTTTAAACAAGGCATTGGTGTCTATGCACAAGCATTGGTGCATCCTGACACTTTATCGGCAGTGAAATTAACCTTACTCACTGCAGCCATTGCCGTACCTTTAAACGTTGTATTTGGTATTGCCGCAGCGTGGTCAGTGGCGAAATTCAATTTCCGTGGTAAGTCGATTCTCACCACCTTAATTGATATGCCTTTTTCAGTTTCTCCTGTCATTGCAGGTTTAATGCTAGTCCTGATTTTTGGTACACAAGGTTGGATGGGCGGCTGGTTGATGGAACACGACATCAAAGTTTTATATGCCGTACCTGCAATTGTGATTGCCACCATCTTCATTACTGTACCTTTTGTGGCGCGTGAATTGATTCCTTTAATGGAAGCGCAAGGCACAGAGGAAGAAGAAGCTGCGATTGTATTAGGTGCATCGGGTTGGCAGACCTTCTGGAAAGTCACTTTGCCAAATATAAAATGGGGTTTAATTTACGGCGTGATTCTGTGTAATGCCCGCGCAATGGGTGAGTTTGGCGCGGTATCTGTGGTATCGGGGCATATTCGCGGAGAAACCAATACCCTACCGCTGCACGTCGAAATTCTCTATAACGAATACACTTTTAGTGCTGCGTTTGCGGTGTCCTCTCTCTTGGCACTTCTTGCAATTATTACCCTGATTTTAAAAACTTGGGTTGAAATTCGCCAAGAAAAGCAAAACCAACGCAATGAAGATTCAACTGTTTCTTAAGGAATGACCGCATGAGTATTCAAGTTAAAAATATTGAAAAAAATTTTGGTGCATTCCATGCACTTAAAGACATCTCCCTCGATTTTCCAGATGGCCAACTGGTGGCGCTGCTTGGGCCTTCAGGCTGTGGTAAAACCACCTTGTTGCGTATTATTGCAGGATTAGAGTCGGCAGATCGTGGGCAAGTGATATTAGAGGGTCAGGATGCAACCGATGTGCATGTGCGCGAACGTCAAGTTGGATTCGTTTTCCAACACTATGCCCTATTCCGCCACATGACCGTATTTGACAATATCGCATTTGGTTTACGGGTACGTCCACGTGCAACCCGACCTTCAGAAGCCGAGATTAAAAAGCGTGTTATGCGTTTACTCGACTTGGTACAGTTAAGCTTTTTAGCAGACCGTTATCCTGCACAATTATCGGGTGGACAACGTCAACGTATTGCTTTGGCACGTGCCTTAGCGGTAGAACCACGCGTATTGTTATTGGATGAACCTTTTGGTGCGCTTGATGCCAAAGTGCGTAAAGAATTACGTCGTTGGTTAAGAACTTTGCATGATGAATTACACATCACTTCAATTTTCGTGACCCACGATCAGGAAGAAGCACTCGAAGTTGCCGATCAAATTATTGTCATGAACAAAGGTAATGTCGAACAAATTGGTTCACCGCGTGAAGTGTATGAACAGCCTGCAACTCCGTTTGTATTTGACTTCTTAGGTCAAGCCAACCGTTTTGAAGGACAACATCATCAAGGGGTTGTGCAAATTGGTGAAGATCGCGTACAACTTCTCAATCAACCGAATGCACCACAAGGCAAAGTGATTGCATTTGCGCGTCCAGATGAGTTGCATATTCATGCCCAACCACAGGAAAATACCATTCAAGCGACCTTCTTACGTGAGGTTTGGATTGCTGGTAAAGTAGTTGCAGAATTGCAAGATCGCCAAGGGAATTTAATTGAAATTGCACTCACTGCAGATGAAGCGAAACTGCACCAATTCCGCCCAAATCAAACGGTTTGGTTAAGTGTAACCACTTTACATTTATTTGAAAATCAAGTCGCATAAGGACATCAAGATGGAGCCTAACCCGCTCCATCCTTTTTAGGGTTGCACCACTATGAACTTCCAACAACTTAGAATTATTAGAGAAACCGTTCGGCAAAACTTTAATTTAACCGAAGCGTCTGCGGCACTATACACTTCTCAATCGGGCGTGAGTAAGCACATTAAAGACCTTGAAGATGAACTTGGTGTGCAGCTTTTTGTGCGCAAAGGCAAACGTCTATTAGGTTTAACCGAGCCAGGACAAGCGTTGCTAAGTATTGTCGAACGCATGTTGGTTGATGCAGATAACATTAAACGCCTTGCTGATGACTTTAATAAAGTAGATGAAGGCACGCTCACCATTGCGACTACACATACCCAAGCGCGTTATGTGCTGCCGCCTATTGTGAATTTGTTTAAAAAAGAATTCCCTAAAGTACATTTGATTTTGCAACAAGCCAGCCCTGTAGAAATTGCCGAAATGCTGCTGCAAGGTGAAGCCGATATTGGTATTGCAACTGAATCTCTAACCACTGAAGAGAACTTAGCAAGTGTGCCTTATTATGACTGGTGTCACAGCATTATTACCCCACAAGATCATCCTTTAGCCAGTAAAACTGAGATCAGCCTGACCGATTTGGCAGAATATCCAATCATCACTTATCACGGCGGCTTTACGGGACGTTCTAAAATTGACAAAGCATTTACCGATGCAGGAATTGATGTCAATATCGTCATGTCTGCACTTGATGCAGATGTCATTAAAACCTATGTTGAATTGGGCATGGGCGTAGGTGTGGTGAACAATGTGGCATACGATGCAGAACGTGATTACCGCCTAAAACAAATCCAGACCGATATTTTTGGGGTAAACACCACGTGGATTGCGGTTCGCAAAGGACACTTACTACGTGGTTACGGCTATGAGTTTATTTCTTTATGTGCACCGAATGCCGATATTAAAGCTTTAAAACGTATCGCCTATCCTGAAGAATAAAACAATAATGCATAAGAGAGCCTAGGCTCTCTTTTAGTTCTCTGGCAAAATTCTTGCTGATCTAAATGCCTAGAAATAATCAAAATAATGATTTTAATTTATCAGAAACATGAATAAAATATAATCAACAATAAAAAACGTAATTTGATT